>JAIQGI010000014.1 GCA_020072565.1 Terriglobia bacterium | reverse complement strand
TCAGCAACGGTACGTGCCATATGCGGTCCTCCTGTGAAAATTTACCACAGGATACCACACTTCGTTTGTTAAGTGAACAGTATTGTCCTTAGCCCGGATTATTCATGAATGTGCGACCAAAATGCAGTTTTGGACGCGGGAAAATGCTGCCTGCGTCTATCTGTGTCCAGTTTTGTTGCTTTTCACGCGCCGGCCGTTCTGCTTCATGAATTATTCAGGTTAATGCAGGGGGCATGACAGCAGGCAGGGAGCATCGGGCCGTCGGCACAGGTGGTGAGGCGGATAATAATTTGCCCCCCCGCTACTGCCGACGATCCCCTGCGATGGAGCATGCATGAGAGAAATCATCGAGACAAACAGTGCCCCGAGCCCGATTGGGCCGTATTCACAGGCGATTCGTGCCAACGGATTCTTATTTGTGTCCGGCCAGATTCCGATTGATTCGGCAACGGGTGAGGTAATCACGGGCGACATCGCCGCTCAAACGCGTCAGGTGATGAAAAATCTGGCCGCGATTCTGACGGCAGCGGGGAGCGGGCTACACCAGGTTGTGAAGACCACTGTGTTTCTGGCAAATCTGGATGATTTTGCCCGATTCAACCAGGTTTATGGGGAGTTCCTCGGAAATGCAAAACCAGCGCGGGCCACGGTGCAGGTGTCCCGGCTGCCTAAAGAGGTCTTGATCCAGCTCGATGCGATCGCGTTGGGCTAAGCCTTCTGGACCTTGCCGGACCGCAGGCAGCGGGTGCAGACGCGGACGCGCTTCACCGACCCCTTCTCCACGATCCGGATGCTCTGCAGGTTGGGATAGAACTTTCTGGAGCTGACGTTGTGAGCGTGGGAAATCGTGTGCCCAAAGACCGGGGCCTTGGCGCAAACATAACATTGCATTGGCATAAAACACTCCATTCGAAAACGCGACATGTTAGCAGGTGGGATCGGGAGAGTCAACGGCCAAGGACGGATCCGAAGCGGACCGATAAAAAGCAGGCGTCGGCAGATCGTCTTCAGCCGGTGAGATCTTCGCCGCCATCGACGCCGATGACGTTCCCTGTCATCCAGTTCGAACTGCAGGATAGAAGTGCAACCAGAGCCTCGGCCACATCTTCAGGTTGTGTCAGCCGCTTCGCGGGGTTGGTTTCGAGGGCGTGAGCGAACATACGCTCGTTGCCGGGGATCTTGCGCGCCGCCGGAGTATCGGTTACGCCGGCTCGCAGGGCATTGGCGCTGATGCCATAGGGTGCCAGCTCGACGGCCAGCTGCCGGATATGGGATTCCAGGGCGGCTTTGGCAGCCGAAACGGCGCCATAACGCTGCCAGACACGGCGGCCTCCGGCGCTGGTCATTGCAAAGATCTTGGCACCCTTGTGCAGAAGTCCGGCGGCGAACAGGTCCTGAACCCAATAGACCAGGCTGTGAGCCATTACATCAAGCGTCATGTTCATGTCAGCAGGCTTGATCACGCCTTCGCCGGAGTCCGAAATGTAGGGCTTGAGGGTTCCGAAGGCCAGAGAGTGCAGCAGGGCATCGATTCCTCCGCTTCCCGGCGTCATGGCGATCTCCTCCCTGCAGGTCAGGATGACCTCCGCACGCCGGGCAGGGTCGGCCGCGTTGATGTTGAAAAACACCGCTTTTTGCCCCAGGCTCCGGATCTCGAAAATGACTCGCTCGGCATGGGGAAGCGTCGCGCGCCGATCGAGGTGGACGCCGAAGATGTGGAAACCGCCGCGCGCCAACGCCAGGCTTGCCGCGGCGCCGAAGCCGCTGGAAGCTCCCAGGATAAGCGCCCACTTCTGTCTGGATGAGCCGGAATCGTCCACTGCCACCTCCCTGCGTCGCAGCAAAAAAGAAAATTCTATGGAGCAAGCCGCCCGAATGCAACCGGTTTGCTGATCAAATCCCAGCAGTAGATTACATGAATAACGCCCGCAAGCCACCGGGTTGAGGAGCAAAAATCGGTGGGGTGCATGAAATCCGCATTTGCCATTATGTTCGTTGCATCGAATGGTTGCGCCGCGCGATGATAGGGGTGTAAGATTTTTGGCTCACCGAGACGCTTGACGGGTTAGATAGAGTAGCATCCACCAAACCGATATTGCTCCTGGGGGAGTGATCATGGAAAAAACAGGGATAGGGATTGTGGGCGTGGTCGGATCAGGCACCATGGGGAGCGGTATCGCCCAGGTGTTTGCACAGGCGGGTTATCTGGTGCATTTTTCCGATGTGCGCCAGGAGTTTCTGGATCGCGCAATGAAGACGATCGAGAAGAGCCTCGACCGCTTCGTCCAGAAGGGCACGATTACGGTGCAGGACCGCAATGCAGCTTTGAGCCGGATTTCGCCCTCGATGGGACTCGCCGCGTTTGCCTCCTGCAGTCTGGTTGTGGAGGCGGTCAACGAGAACCTGACGATCAAGACGGGGGTCTTTCAGGAGTTGGACCGGATCTGCGGCCCCGAAGCGATCCTCGCTACCAATACGTCATCCATTTCAATCACTAAGCTGGCCGCTTCGACCCGGCGGCCCGATCGTTTCATCGGCATGCACTTCATGAATCCTGTGCCGATCATGAAGCTGCTTGAAGTGATCAGAGGCTTGGAAACTTCCGACGCTACATGCAGGAAGATCCTGGATCTGGCAGTGGTGCTCGGAAAGACGGCGGTCGAGGTGCAGGATTATCCCGGTTTCGTTGCCAACCGGGTGCTGCTCCCCATGATCAATGAGGCTGTCTATGCCCTTATGGAGGGCGTGGGCTCGCGCGAAGCGATCGACACCGTCATGAAGCTGGGTATGAATCACCCGATGGGGCCGCTCACGCTCGCGGATTTTATTGGCCTTGACGTCTGTCTGGACATCCTGCGCGTGATGCACGATGGGCTCGGCGATCCGAAATACCGGCCCTGTCCGCTCCTGGTGAAGATGGTGGATGCCGGCCTGCTGGGACGGAAAACGAGCCGCGGCTTCTATGATTATCGTGAAAAAGAAGGGAAAGCCTAATGGCGGACGAGCGTAGCAACAGAAATAAAGCAATTGAGGTGGCCCTGACCCAGATCGAGAAGCAGTTTGGCAAGGGCTCGATCATGCGTCTGGGAGACCGCACGGATCCTTCGGGAGTAAGGTCGATTTCCACCGGATCCATTTCTTTGGACGCCGCTCTGGGCGTGGGAGGATTTCCGAAAGGGCGAGTAGTGGAGATCTTCGGGCCGGAGTCGAGCGGCAAGACCACGCTGGCGCTCCACGCGATTGCCCAGGCGCAAAAGGTCGGGGGATCCGCAGCCTTCATCGACGCCGAGCACGCCATGGATGCGAGCTATTCCAAGATGCTGGGAGTCAACACCGATGAGCTTCTCGTGTCGCAGCCCGACAGCGGCGAGCAGGCGCTGGAGATCGCTGAGGTTCTCGTTCGTAGTGGGGCGATTGATATTCTGGTCATTGATTCGGTGGCCGCCCTCGTACCCAAGGCGGAGTTGGAGGGGGAAATGGGCGACTCCCTCCCCGGCCTACAGGCCAGGCTGATGTCGCAGGCCTTGCGCAAGCTGACCGCCATCGTGTCAAAGTCCGACACCTGCCTCATATTTATAAACCAGATGCGCGAGAAGATCGGCGTCATGTTCGGCAATCCGGAAACCACTACCGGAGGCCGCGCTCTCAAGTTTTACTCTTCGATCCGTGTCGACATCCGGCGCATCGGATCGATCAAGGAGGGCGACGTGGTGGTCGGGAACCGAACGCGGGCCAAGGTGGTCAAGAACAAGCTCGCGCCCCCGTTCCGTGAGGCTGAGTTCGACATCCTTTACAATCAGGGTATTTCGTACGAAGGGGACCTGGTCGATCTTGCCCTCGAACGTAAGCTTCTCGAAAAGAGCGGATCCTGGTTTTCCTACAAGACCGAGCGCCTGGGACAGGGACGGGAAGCCGCAAAACAGTTCCTGCGCGAGCATCGTGACATTGCGCTCGAGTTGGACGGCAAGCTGCGGCAGCTACTTGGCCTCGTGAAACCGGATACGGCCGCCGCCAACGTCAAAGCCAAGTAGAAGAGCCGATTACTAAAGAATCTCAACGCAGGGTTTGCTCATGATGCTCACTCTTTGCGAGCTCTGCGTTGAGACGTTGATTTTCCTCCCGAACCAGCAGGATTCTGCAGTAAGGTCTCTCGGATTCCAGGTTATTCGTGTCAATTCGCGGCAAAGTTGATTAGAATATTGGCTGTCGGAGGCGGACAGGCAATCGCGGTCCAGTTTCCAGGATCGAGGAAAGTCCGAACTCCACAGGGCAGTGTGCCTCGTAACGCGAGGGAGGGGCGACCCTACGGAAAGTGCCACAGAAAATATACCGCCCTCATCACTGGGGGTAAGGGTGAAAAGGTGCGGTAAGAGCGCACCGCGTTATTGGCAACAATGACGGCAGGGCAAACCCCACACGGAGCAAGGTCAAATAGAAAAGCGATCCCGAAAGGGATTAAGGATGGCCCGTCCGATGCTTTTGGGTAGACCGCTAGATCCCGGGAGTGATCCCGGGACCAGATGAATGATTGCCGTCTCTGCTTCGCAGGGAAACAGAATTCGGCTTATGGACGCCTCCGACGCTTTGAAAACTCGGATTCTGGACTGTGGATTTTGTCACCAACGAATTCGCAGGTGATCCTTCCCAGCAGCCGGCTTTCAAATCCAAAATCGGCAATCCAAGATCCAAAGTGTGCTTCCTGCAGGCTGCCGGTTACTTTTCCCAGACTCACTTTTGCCTCAAACTTGACCGGCATGCGGCGTTCGTCGGCCGATAGCCACATACGAAATTGCCCGCCGCTCTTGAAAAGGCCTCCCAACACTGCAATGGTGTTGACTCGCCAGGCATTGTAGTCTCCCATTGGTGTGGAGACCCGCTCCTGTTTCTCCACTCGGACTTCGACTTCCTTGACGGTCTGGTTTTCGCCCACGAGAACCCGGGTCAAGGAGCCCGCCTCAAGATTGGTTTGCCTCACAGCGTAAAGTGCCGAAAAAAGATCTTTCACACAAGGGGGTATGCCATCGTAGTCCGTGTCCCTGAGAACCCTGTGGACGGGCGTGGAAACATCGACTTCGCGCAAATGAAGCTGTCTGCGGTCAGGCATATAGACGAGATCGATGTCGCGCATGCGTTTTCCTTCGCGCTCTCTTTTCGTTACGCAGAAGGTGCAGAAGGTTTCGGCATCGGTGGTAAATTCGTAGTAATCATCGATTGTAATGCCGGCCATCTTCGTGAGTGTACCGCTGGATCGTGCCGTGAATATGATCTTGAGCGCCCTGCGGCCCTGATACTGCGTTCCCTCCGCGAGGCTCAGGGTGGCTTTGCCAGCCTCCATCGGCGGCAGGAAGAAGAGATACCAGGGCGGGTTCCAATCGACGTCATAAACCAGGCGTTCGCCTATCGCAAAGAGCCCCGATCCCGAGACTGTCGCGGCGGGACTTCCCGCCGCCTCGGCAGGGGAGATCGAGGCGACCGGTAGAAGACCGGCGGCGGCTACGACGAGGCTTACTACGGCGACTATTCTATTGTGGACAAGAGAGGAGATCCTCACTTCGCTCGCTCCAGGCGGCGCACCACCGCCGCGAAAACCTCTTCCACCGAAATATCCATGCACTCGTTCTGAGTCGGGCACGACCTCCCGTTGCAGAAGCTACAGGGGAGATGGTGTGCCACCACCTCATCGTTCCCCGACCAGGGCCCGTTCCTGACTGGAGAGGTCGGTCCCAATATTCCCACAACCGGGGTTTCCAGGGCACAGGCGAGATGAAGCGGACCCGTGTCTCCGGCGACCAGGAGCCGCGCCCTCCGGAACAGAGGAATCAGCTGCAGGAAGGGAACATGAAAATGAACGGGCACCGGTTCCGTGCAATGGTCCGCAATCAGTTGATAAAGCGACTCTTCCCCCGGGCCTGTGGTGACGACCACGCGAGTTCGCAATTCGCCTTGGATGCGCGCCGCCAAGGCGCCGTAACAAGCCGGTTCCCATAACTTGGTCGGCCAGCCTCCTCCAGGGTTGATGACGACAAAATCCGAAAGTTGCTCCTCGAATAAGTGGTTCTCGATCGCACGGACGTCTGTTTCCGGCGCTCTCAGGCGCACGTGCAGCTCACCAGGGGCGCCACCGGCCTTCTGTGCCAGGAGCAGATTCAGGCGCGCCACATGCATGGGGGTGGCGGGCTTTTCGACGGCGTGGTGGTAGAACCAGTGCGCCGGGCGCTCCCGCACCAGTGCCTTCGAGAATCCGATGCGGCTTTTGGCTCCGCTCGCCAGGCTCAGGAAGGCCGTCTTGAGCAATCCTTGAAAGTCGATGGCGACGTCGTAGTGCCGCGCGCGCACTGCGCGGATGGGTTCGAGAAGCCGGCGCCAGCTCTCGCGGTGCGCCGGGTCCGCCCGAAGCGCCCGAGTGTCCACGGGCAGGATCTCATCAATGCCCTCGACGGCACTGAGGAGAAACGCCAACCTGCGTTCGACCAGCCAGTCGATCCGGGCTTCGGGATCGGCAGAACGCAAACTCTGGAATGCGGGGAGCGTATGGATGATGTCGCCGAGCGAACTGAGGCGAATGATCAAAAGTCTACGGGAATCTCTCATCGGCTCATTTTTGCCAGGATGGTCCCGATCAAATCTCGTGAAGAATGTGCCTTGGGATCACCGACAATCGCCACCTTGCCGCCATAGGAGCGGACGATATCGTGCTCGGGCACGCTTTCGCTCGTGTAGTCGGTCCCCTTGGCATGGATGTCCGGTTTCAGAGCCAGCAACAGCTCCTCGACGGTGGGGGCATCGAAAAGGACCAGATAGTCCACGCACTCCAGTGATCCGATGATCTCTGCCCGCTCGCCTTGCGGCTGCAACGGCCTTCCTGTGCCTTTCAAAGCACGCACGGAGGCGTCACTGTTAATTCCTACAACAAGAAGGTCACCGAGGGCTCTGGCCCCTTGGAGATAGCGGATATGGCCAACGTGAATCAGGTCGAAGCAGCCGTTGCCGAAGACTACCCGGCGCCCGGCGTCCCGGGCGCCGGCAATCAGCTTCTCAAGCTCGGTGACGCTCCTGATTTTGGATTTGGGATCGATAACCATGTGCGAATCGGACAGCCCCTAGGAAGACATGTCATGCCTGATAGCGGAATACAATTCCTCGCGATTGACGGTCGCCGTACCCCTTTTCATAACCACGATGCCGCCTGCGTAGTTGGCGAGGCGGGCCGCGTCCTCCGGCGAGGCGCCGCAGGAGAGGGCAAGCGTAAAGACAGCGATCACGGTGTCGCCGGCACCGGTGACATCAGCAACCTCGTCCGTGCCGAAGATCGGGATATGGACCGGAGCCCGGCGTGGTTCGAGCAGCGTCATGCCGAAACGGCCCTGCGTCACAAGGAGTGAGCCTAGTTTCTGCTTCCGCAGGATTCCGCGGGCCACCTTGTGCAGGATCTGCTGATCTCCCCGAATGGAGACGCCCGCGGACGCTTCCAGCTCGGTGATGTTGGGGGTCATGGAGGTAACGTCATGGAATTGCGCCATGCGGAATCGCGAGTCGACAACCAGAGGAATGCCCGAATGCTTGCGCATGCGGTTGAGTTCCTGGACCAGGGAAGGATTGGCGGCTCCGTATCCATAGTCGCTGATTATGATGCCGTCCAACTTCTGGAAGGCGCGACGCAGTTTGCGCCAGGGAGACGGCAACTCAGCAGGCAACTTGGACTCCCTGTCTACGCGAACGATCTGCTGGGGCGAAGAATGGTGAGCTCCTGCGAGAATTCTCGTCTTGACCGGCGTCGAGTAGGCTTCCACCCGAGTGATATGACGAACATCGGCTCCTTTTTCCCCAAGAATTCCAATCAGATCCGCGCCGGCCGGATCGCGCCCAACAGCGCCGATCAGCATCACACGGCAATCTAGATCCAGGAGGTTATTGGCTGCGTTCGCGGCTCCACCGGGCACGCGGATCAGGTCACGGTATTGAAGGACAAGAACGGGAGCTTCGCGGGATACTCGCGAGGTCTGGCCATAGAGAAACTGATCCGCAATGAGGTCACCGGCGACGGCAAGTCTGCGGCTATCGAACTGACCCACGATTCGAAGCAGCCGGTCGCGTGTCTGCAAGCGATTCGTCATGTGCGAGCTACTCCAGGTTTACCAAGATGGGAAAAAAGAATAATAGCAGGGATATACAGCATCGCCAGGATAAACGACGGCGACATGATGAATTCCTGATCAAACCCTCCGGCAGTTCGATCCGATTCTCGTTTCCGGCATGTCCTCAGCTCGCAATTTGCTGCAGGATCCAATCCACGGCTTCGAGCAGATTCGCAGCGACGCAGTCCGGGGGTCTGGGCCAGGTATCCTTGAAATGAAGGTATTCTCCTTTCCCATAGCCGGAGAGGAGCAGCACCCCACGCGCTCCGACCTGGAATGCCATGGACAAATCCTGATAGCGATCGCTGACCAGGAAACTCGCACCTAAGTCCAGGCCGAGATCGTGTGCGGCGCGCTGCAGCATGCCGGGCGCGGGCTTTCGACAGGAGCAGACCTTGCGATACGCCTCCACCTTGCCATCCGGATGATGCGGGCAATAATAAATGGCGTCGAGCCGAGCCTCGAAGCGGCCCAACTCGGCCTGGAGCTTGAGGTGCATTTCCTGGACCAGGCTCTCGGGAAAATAGCCTCGGGCAATGCCGCTCTGGTTCGTCACCAGAACAACCGGAATCCCGGCCTGGTTGAGCTTGCGCACAGCCTGGGCCGACCATGGGAATATGTGGAAGCGATCGATGTGATTGACGTACCCTACCTCTTCGCTCACTGTGCCGTCTCGATCGAGAAAAACCGCACCCTTCATCTCGGCCCCCAAAAGTCATGACTCTAGCAAAGAGGCGGAGCCCCGGCAATCACAGATATTTCAAGACGTTGAGACAATCCCTTCATTAGGTGATCACAGTCACAGCTGACAAGCGGGGACAGGTTTAATTTACGGGTGACTCAGGAGAACATCGCGGACCGGGACGGCTTGAGCCAGGGATGTCCGGGGGGATGCTTCCACGCTCGAGCAATTCCGGCCGCGACAATTTCAATTCTTCACCTCTCCGCCGGCGTCAATCACCGAGAGTTTTCCCCGCGCTGCCCTGACAACGTCATCTACCGCGACTCCGAGCATGCACCGGAAGTCTATCGGGCACTCTCTCAGAAAACATGGGTTGCAGTCGACCTGATGCTTGATGACCTGAGCCCGGTCGCTGAGGGGGCCGGTGGCAATTTCGCTCGTGGAGCCGAAAATTGCCAGCTGCGGCACATTGAGCGCCGCAGCAAGGTGCATGGGGCCGGAGTCGTTGGTGATGAAAAGGTTACATTCCCGGATGAGGCCCATAAGCTGGCCGAGCGTCGTTCGCCCAGCCAGGACAACGGGCTGCGAGATCATTCTCGCAGCGACCTCGCATGCGACTTGGATTTCCCTCGGGGCGCCGAAAATGACGATGCGCGCCCCGAATTCGCGCGCGAGCGTGTCGGCGACTGCTGCAAATCTCTCCGTCGGCCAACGCTTGGAGCTGCCATAGGAAGCGCCCGGATTGAGCCCGACAACTGGGGCGCCGGGATCTATCCCATGGGTGCGCAGCATTTCCCGGGCAGCCCTCGAGTCGGACTCGCGCACGCGGATCTCGATTGAGTCCAACCGGTAATCGGTGTGTTCCCATGGCCTGTTTTCGATCAACCCGGCGCCCGCGAGAATTCCCAGATAGTAATAAGCCTGGTGCAGGCCGCTCACGGCAGGGTCAATTTGTATCGCATGTGTGAGCAGCAACCTCCGCCCGTCGCGTGCGTACCCAAGCCTGAGGGGAATGCGCGCCCAGAAGGCGATCAGGGCAGCCTCTATGGCATTCTGGAGCAGGATGGTCATCTCGAAACGGCGGCGCCGGAGCTCCACGGCGAGCCGTCGCATTCCATTCCAACCCTGGTGCTTTCCTGGTTTATGGTACAGAAGGATCTCATCGACGAAATCGGCCGCGGCATAAACATCCTGCACCCAAGGACGAACGAGCAAGGAAATGCGGGCGTTCGGAAACCGGCGACGGATCTCCTTGAGGGCAGGGACAGACATGACGGCGTCGCCGACCCAGTTGGTGCCGCGGACCAACAGCCTCTGAACCCGGTTAGGATCAAAATGGCTCACCTGTCACCTTCAATCATGGCTCGGAGTCTCCACTCCAGATCCTGCTGCTCGGACAGATGGACGGATTGTGCCGCCACGAAAATCGGAAGGTCAAGCGCATCAGTCAGCTTGATGGCGTCCTTTTCGGTCGTGATGAGTGCGGCTGCTCCCACGGCGCGCGCCTCGGCGGCGCAGGACAGCCAGTGGCTCCGTTGCAGGCAGAAATGGTCTCGAAAGAACCGCACCCCCAGGATGTCGGCTCCGAGCCCTTGAACGTCCCGGCGAAACCTCTCTGGGTTTCCGATGGCAGCTACGAGAAAGGCAGGGCCGGCATCCGGGTACGGCGCGGCCTGGCAGTCTCCTGTCCGCCAGGCGGTGAACGGCACCAGGCGCTCAATGGCCTGGGTGCAGTGAAAAACTGACGCGTTTTGCTTGATTTTTCGAATCAAGGCCTCGACAGGGTCGTGCTCCGGATTGCCGCAATGGCCGTTGATCACCACCAAGTCGGCCCTGCGGAGGCCTGCCAGCGGCTCCCGCAGCGTCCCGCCGGGCAGCATACGATTGCCGGCCAATGGCTGGGAGCGGTCAACCACCACGATATCCAGATCACGCTTGAGGCGGCGATGCTGGAAGCCGTCGTCGAGAATGAACAGCGGGTGCACATTGCGCTGAGCAATCTGAAGGCCGACGGCATGACGATCCGGTGAGATTCCGAGCCAGAGCTGCGGCGCGCGCTGTCGCACAAGCGCGGGTTCGTCGCCCAGGACCTGCACCGGCAAGCGAACCTCTTCACCAGGCGACAAAACAACGGGTTTCTTTGCCAATCTACCATAACCCCGGCTCAGCAGCGCCGGCGTTCCGCCCATTCGGGCGACCGTCTGCGCCAGATGAATGACCAACGGTGTTTTGCCGCTGCCTCCCAGAGTCAGATTTCCGATGCTGATTACAGGGTAAGGGAGACGGTCCTGCCGCAGAAGAGACGCATCGTACAATCGGTTGCGCAGGCGCACCAGGCCCTCGAACAGAAGGCCGGGAACGTAAAACAGCGGTGACATGATATCGGCCATCAGACGCAAATTCCAAAGCTCACGGCAGGGCGGTTACCACCCCATGGCACATCCGTCTTTACGTGGATCGCTCCCGCCCATCAGCACGCCGGTGACTGGATCGATGATGATACCCTGATAGCCACCGAAACTGTCGTTCATCACGACAACGCGGTGTCCCATCAACGTGAGCAGCCTCCGCACATCGGTCCCGATCCCGGATTCGACTCCGAGCTGCCCGCCGGTGTGCCGGAACCGGGCTGCCTCTCCGGCCTCCTGGACGTTCATGCCGAACTCCACCAGATTCAGGAAGACCTGCACGTGGGCCTGCGGCTGATTATCTCCCCCCATGACGCCAAAACTGAAGTATGGCTTGCCGTTTTTCAACACCATCGCCGGGATGATCGTATGCATTGGGCGCTTGTGCGGTTCAATGCGATTCCATGAAACCTCATCCAGCTTGAAGCTCGAACCGCGGCTCTGCAAGCAAATCCCTGTGTCTCCAGCGACGATTCCCGATCCAAACTCGCTGTACAGGCTGTTGATGAAGCTCACCGCATTGTGATCCTTGTCGACGACGGTGAGGTAGACGGTGTCGCTCTGCTCCGAACCTCCCGGGCGGTACTCCTCGCGGGCCTGGTTCGGGGGAATGAGCTTCCGTCGCTCCGCTGCGTAGTCCTTGGACAGGAACCGGTCCAGGGGGATCCGGACGAATTGCGGATCGCTGATGTAGAAGTCCCGATCAGCAAAAGCCAGCTTCTTGGCCTCGACCAGATGATGAAGGTAGCTTGCAGAATTGTGTCCCCAGGCCTTGAGATCATATCCTTCGAGGATATTCAGCATTTCCAGGGCAACGAGACCCTGCCCATTGGGAGGTAATTCGTAGAAGTCGTACCCTTTGTAGTTGATGCTGATCGGCTTGACCCATTCGGATCCGTGATCTGCGAGATCCTTCCTGCTGAGCACCCCTCCATGAGATCGTACCGCCTCCACGATCTTGCCCGCGATCTCTCCGTTGTAGAACGGCTTGCGTCCTTCGGATGCGATCAGACGCATGGTCGCGGCCAGGTTTTTGTTGGAGGCGATCTCGCCATGTGCCGGCGCCCTGCCGCCGGGAAGATAGGTCTTCGCGGCCCACGGATCCTTGGCGAGCTTTGCGGATTGCTCATTCCATTGGTTGGCAATGATTTCCGAAACCGGGAAACCCTTCTCGGCATAATCAACCGCCGAGGCCAGGATGCGCTCCAGCTTGAGGGTGCCGAATCTCTCGACAAGAGAGCACCAGCCGTCGAGCGCGCCGGGCACTGTGATCGTGTCAACACCATCCTGGGGCATGCTTGCATAGCCCTTTTTCTTCAGGTATTCCAGGGTCATAGCATAGGGTGAACGGCCGCTGGCATTCAGACCGATCAGTTCGCCGGTCTTATTCCAGTAGACAATGGCGAACATATCGCCGCCGATGCCCGTCATGTGAGGCTCGACCACGTTCAGGACGGCGGCCGCAGCAACAGCGGCATCTATCGCATTCCCGCCTTCCTGAAGAATTCTGAGCCCCGCTGCGGTAGCCAGCGGCTGGCTTGTGCAAACCATCCCGTTCCGCGCCAGCACGGGGGACCTGGTTCCCGAGATGCTGCGTGCATTGCGATCCTGTCCTGACATGGTCGTTGCCCCATACATAAGCGCAAGCGCCAGCAACGTGGCGCATCGAGTGGTCATAATCCCAACGCTGCTCCTGAATGCAAAGATCATAATCCTTGCGCGCAGAGCCCTCAACAGTGAAAAAGTTGCGGGTTTGGGTTTTTCACGATCCGAACTCTGGCAGGGCCGTCGCGGCTGGCAGGGAAAATAGGAGTCGAAAACGAACGACTCATGCAGAGGAGGCGGAGGCTATCAATGCTCTGCGTCCCCCTGCTCCCCTCCGCATCTTCCGCATTGAGCGCTCGAGGCTGGCGGCAATATGCATGCGCCCGGGTGTCGCGCGGCGCGCATGCCGGCCCGAAGGAGATTTATTGGGTTTCGGTCGCATCACGATTATAATTTACGATCTTTCGGGAAGGAGATGGTTCCATGACAATCGTTGACGTTCCGGATCGGTATGCGCGCATAAGCGCGGAGGAGATTAGAGCGCTGGAAAGCACGTATCTGTTTTCCACATACTCGCGCTACGAGCTCTTTCTCGCGCGCGGGGAAGGCGCCTACGTGTTCGACCTCGAGGGACGCCGCTATCTCGACTTTCTCGCCGGCATCGCAGTCAACTCATTGGGCTATCGGCACCGGCGCATATTGAAGGTCCTTCAGGAGCAGGCGCAGATGCTGATGCACTGCTCCAACCTTCTTTACCATCCCTATCAGGGACAACTCGCTAAACGGCTTGCTGAAATAACAGGATTGTCCAGGGTCTTCTTCACCAACAGCGGCACCGAGGCGATGGAGGGAGCGCTCAAGATAGCGAGAGCCTATTCCCGAAGCCAGGGACATGAGGGAAAAACGCGGTTCCTGTGCCTCAAGAACTCCTTCCACGGGCGCACATTCGGCGCTCTGAGCATCACGGCGCAGGAGAAGTACCAGGCACCATTCCGCCCCTTGCTCGCAGACGTCGGAGTTGTATCGGAGCTCACACCGGCAGCGTTGACCAAGGCTTTCGATGATCGCGTTTGCGCCCTGGTTCTCGAACCGATTCAAGGGGAGGCTGGCGTCAGGCCCATACCGGCGGATTTCCTGGCAGCCGCCAGAGAACTTTGCGATCGCCATGGGGCATTGCTGATTCTCGACGAGATTCAGACCGGATTTGCGAGAACCGGCAAGCACTTTGCCTTCCAACACTTTCAAATACAACCGGACCTCCTGACTCTGGCTAAGGCGATTGCCGCCGGCTATCCGCTGGGCGCAGTAATAGGCAGCGCCAGAGTGGGCCAGTGCTTGAAAAGCGGGGAGCACGGGACCACCTTCGGCGGGGGACCGCTGGCTTGCCGGCTTGCGCTCGAAGCCCTGGATGTGATCGAAGACGAAGGATTGGCGTCAAAGGCCGCCGAACACGGCAAATACTTGATGCAGAAGCTTCATGCCATGAAAGCCCGACACCCATCGATCAGCGATGTGCGGGGCCTCGGCCTGATGGTGGGAGTCGAGGTCGGCGCGATTGCGCCGGAAGTGGTTAAGAAGCTCCTGAGGCGCGGCGTCGTTGCCAACGCGGCGCATGGAACGGCACTGCGGCTCGTACCGCCTCTTATCATTACGCGGGAACAAATCGATGAGTTTGTGAGCGCGCTCGATCACGTCCTGAGCGAGATCTAATAATGATTGGAAGGTTTGATGATGACAGGGATTGGTTCCAAATCGATATGCCTGCTGCCCGGTGACGGCATCGGTCCCGAAGTGCTTGCTCCGGCGGTTGCGATTCTCGAGGAAGTGGCCCGGTGGGCCGGTTTCGCGGTAACGACGAAACGGGCGGCTGTCGGTGGTGACGCTCTGGACCGCAGTGGGACACCTTTGCCGGAGGAGACGCTCGATGCCTGCAGGAAAAGCGATGCCATCCTGCTCGGGGCGGTCGGGGGGCCGAAATGGGATGGTTTCCCTTCGCACTTGCGGCCGGAAAAAGGGCTACTCGGTGTGCGCAAGGGGCTGGGGCTTTTTGCCAACCTGCGGCCGGTGCGGCAGATCCCGCCCCTGCTCGCTTGTTCCCCGCTCAGACCGGAGGTGATCGAGGGGGTTGACCTTGTCGTGGTGCGTGAACTGACTGGAGGACTCTATTACGGGCAGCCGAGGGGGATATCCGGAAAGTCCGGTTCGGAAGTCGGGCTGAACACCATGGTTTACGGCCGCGATGAGATTGAACGCATCGCACGCACAGCATTTGATCTCGCCCGAAGACGCCGCAGGATCGTGACTTCCGTCGACAAGGCCAACGTGCTGGAAGTCAGTGCGCTCTGGCGGCAGGTCGTGGAAGAAGTTCATGAAAGCTATGCCGACGTGACTCTGGCTCACCAATATGTGGACAATTGCGCGATGCAGTTGGTGCTGAAACCGAGGCAGTTTGACGTCATTCTGACGGAGAACACTTTTGGCGACATCCTCAGCGATATCGGCGGGGTGTTGACCGGCAGCATCGGCACGCTGCCGTCGGCCAGTGTGGGCAGTGGCCCAGCCCTGTACGAGCCCGTGCATGGTTCTGCGCCGGACCTGGCGGGTGGGGACGCAGCCAATCCGATTGGGGCCATCGGTTGCGTCGCGCTGATGTTCGAGGTTTCGTTCGGGCGCGCGGATCTGGCCTTGAGAATCACCCGGGCGGTTGACCGCACGCTGGCTGATGGCTACCGCACGCGCGACCTGTGCCGTGCAGGTGAAAAAGCCGTCGGCACGGCCGAGTTCGGCAGACAGGTACTGGACCGGCTCGAGGAAGCGGAAGCCGGGTGAGTCTGCAAGGCAGCCGCTCAGGCGCCATTTGTGAAGTTCGAGTCATTCGTGGCCCCTTTCCGTTTTTGAGGAGTTGTTCTCGGAGCAGTTTGGGGAACGGGGCGACTTGCTTCCCGCTCCGCGGAGAGTTCGAGTTTGGGACGAGTCGAATTTAGCCGTATCATTGAAAGATGAAAACCGGTTCCGACGACGGCTTCAAGATCCTGGACGACACCCGAGCTCCTGCGCGCAAGCCGCGTCCGGAATGGCTGAAGGTGCGCCTGCCTGCAGGTGAAAGGTATTCCGAGCTGAAGCGATTGGTGCACCGGCAACATCTGAACACCGTGTGCGAGGATGCGCGCTGCCCGAACATCGGGGAGTGTTGGGGAGCGGGCACTGCGACTTTCATGATCCTGGGGGACGTGTGTACGCGCGCCTGCAAATTCTGTGCAGTGAAAACGGGCCTGCCTCCCGATTATGACCTTGACGAACCGCGCCGGGTTGCGGAAGCGATCCGGCAGCTGAACCTTAAGTATGCCGTGATCACTTCTGTGGATCGCGACGACCTGGATGATGGGGGTGCCTCCATTTTTGCCGAGACGATCCGTCTGACCCGGCAGGCTTGTCACGGCATCAAGATCGAAGTTTTGATCCCCGATTTTCGCGGCGACCGGATTGCCTTGGGCAAGGTGGTCGAAGCCCGGCCGGACGTACTGGCACACAATGTGGAAACGGTCCCGCGGCTGTACCGCAGCGCTCGCGCCGGATCGCGGTACCGCCGTTCCCTGGACCTTCTTCTCCATGCCAAGTCGTTCGGCCCGGAAATGGTCACCAAATCGAGCATCATGCTTGGGCTTGGCGAGCAGCTGGATGAGGTCGTCGGGGTCATGAAGGATCTGCGGGGTGTCCGGGTGGACATCCTCACGCTGGGACAATATCTGCAACCGACCAAACAGCATCTTCCCGTCGAGCGCTTCTACACTCCGGCAGAGTTCAGCGACCTGCGCAGCATCGGCCTGTCGCTGGGCTTTTCCTACGTCGAATCCGGACCCCTGGTACGTTCCTCCTATCACGCCGAGAAGCAGGAAATCATCTTCAAGTGACGCGCGACGATTTCTGCCTGCATCCTTCGTCAATTGTCAATTGGAGATGAGGCCGGTTTCTGTTCTGTGATATGATTCATCTTGAACACTATCGAAGACTGATCCTATGTCAACCGTACTGCGATTTGCCATTATCTCTGCAGTGCTTTGCCTCGCCGCCGGCCCGCCCGCGCGCGCCGAGATTGCCCGGATCGATCTGAACGGCACGATCGACCCGATCACTGCCGAATACATAGTCAAGAGCATCGGAAGAGCCAGGGTGGAGCATGCACAGTTCATCCTGATCCAGTTGCGGACTCCTGGAGGCTTCGGTTCCTCCATGGAGGAAATCATCTCGGCGATGTTGAACAGCCCGATTCCCGTGGTCGTTTACGTTGCGCCCAGCGGCTCATCGGCGGCGTCGGCCGGCTTCTTTCTTCTGATGGCCGCGGACGTTGCGGCGATGGCACCGGGGACCAACACGGGTGCAGCCCATCCCCTGCTTGCGATTGCAGGATTTCCAGTAGAAGGGGGCGAGGCAGGCAAGACACTCACGGACAAGATCACAAGCAATGCGACGGCATACCTGCGCAGCATTACCGGCAAACGGCATCGAAACATCGCCGAAGCGGAAAAGGGGATCGTCGAGAGTAAGTCTTTTACCGAGACTGAGGCGCTGGAGAAGCATCTGATTGACTTCGTGGCCAAGGACGAGGGCGAGCTGTTCCGGCAACTGCAGGGCTACAAAGCCCAGCTTTTTAGCGGGCAGGAGGTCATACTCGCGCCGCAGGGACAGGCGGTGGTCGTTTATCAGATGACCGCGCGCGAAAAGTTCCTGGCCACGATTTCCCAGCCCAACCTCGCCTTGATCTTGGGGGTTCTCGGCCTGATCCTGCTTTACATAGAATTCACACACCCCGGGATGGTAGCTCCGGGGGTGATCGGAGGCATTTGTCTGTTGCTTGCGATCCTGGGCTTCTCATTCTTACCCATCAATTACGTCGGAGTGCTGCTGATCCTTCTGGCCATCGGCCTGTTTGTCGCCGAAGTCAAAGTGCAGGGATTCGGCATACTCGGTCTCGGCGGGGTGGTTTCGATGGTCATGGGCATGCTTATTCTGGTTGACAGCCCCGATCCGGCGGTAAGGATCGGGATCGCGACTGCGCTTTCGGCCGCGCTCCCGTTTGCCGTCATCTTCATCATCCTGCTGTTCGCTCTGATCCAGTCGTATCGTCAGAAAGCGTCCACGGGCAGCGCCGGCATGATCGGACTGGTCGGAGTGGCGGACAGCGAAGTTTTTGCCAGCGGTCGTGTCAGGGTGCGTGGAGAATACTGGCAGGCGCAGTCGTCCGTGCCGATCGCTGCAGGCAGGCCGGTGCGCATAGTCGGGATCGAAAACCTGATGCTGAAAGTCGAAGAGGTCCAATCATAGGCTTACCCGCGCTGCATGCGCGGCAACATTCGTCGGTCTTGGGGGAACCATGGAACCTACACAGATGCTGTTGTTCGGAATTGCAATCGTAATACTCTACCTGCTGAGCACGATCAACATTCTGAAGGAATATGAGCGCGCTGTGGTATTTCGCCTGGGCCGCCTGGCAAAGGATGCGTCGGGTCCCGGCGTGGTCTTCATTTTCTGGCCCGTCTACAAGATGGTGCGCGTCAGCCTGCGCACCGTAACGCTCGAAGTGCCGCCGCAGGACGTAATCACGCGCGACAATGTATCGGTGAAGGTGAATGCGATCGTATATTTTCGCGTCATGAATGCACCACGGGCCATTGTGGAAGTGGAAAATTATATTTATGCCACTTCACAGCTGGCTCAGACAACGCTGCGCTCGGTTCTGGGCGAGGTGGATCTTGACGACCTGTTGAGCAAGCGTGAAAAGCTGAATGTCAAGCTCCAGGAAATCCTCGACCAACACACCGATGCCTGGGGCATCAAGGTAAGCCTGGTCGAAGTCAAGCAGGTGGATCTGCCGCAGGAGATGCAGCGGGCGATCGCACGCCAGGCCGAGGCTGAACGCGACAAGCGCGCCAAAATCATTCACGCGGAAGGTGAATTTCTGGCTGCGGCGAAGATCCGCGAGGCGGCCGACGTCATCGCCAAGGAACCGGTTGCCCTGCAGCTCCGTTATTTGCAGACGTTGGCCGACATCGGGAATGAGAAAAATACGACGGTTGTTTTCCCGGTCCCGATTGATATTATCCAGACTTGGCTGAAGAAAAACTCATAGGCAGAAAAAATGGATCAACGAGGCGCTGAAGCCGGGACGGAGCTCGTCCTGGATAACCGGAAACTCATTCTTGGTTTTATGCTGCTGATTGTGGTCTGCGGCGCGTTCTTCGTCATCGGTTTCATGGAGGGGAAGCGGCAGGCTGTTCAGGCTCGGGTCGAGAGCACACCATCCAGCTCTGCAACCACGGCCGCCGAGATCGCCGGACCCGACACGAAGGCCCCCGCCACCGGAACGACCGCTACGCCAGCCACGGATCGGTCGGTGCGCGAACAGTTGGATTGGTACAAGAGCGTCCAAAGCGGTCAACCCGATGCGCGCAAGGCGACTCCTCCTGCAGAGTCGGCAAAAGCGATGCAAACTCCGGAAACCAAAAAGCCCTCACCCTCCTCTCCCAACGCGAACAGGGCGGCACCGGCGCCTGCGGTGGGGTCGATGATCCCTGCCGCAAAGGTGGGCTACAGCGTTCAGGCCGGAGCCTTCCGGGAGCGCCGCGAAGCGGAGATCAAAGCGGACGCTCTCAAGGCGAAGGGATTCCCGTGCGTGATCGAAGCTCCTAAATCGGCTGATCAGCTTTACCTGGTCAAGGTCGGTAAGTTCGAGTCGCGCGCAGATGCCGTGGCGATGCAGAAGAAACTGCAGAAAGCAGGATTCCCCTGCTTCATTAAGACCAATTGACGCATCGCGCGCCGGCGAGGGTGGAAGGGCAACTGCTGCTGACTACAACCAGAACTCATCAAAGACTGCCACCACTTCTGCTCCTTCCGGTGCTGTCCGGGATTATTGCCTGGGCTTCATTCCCAAAACTCAGTCAGAGTTATCTCGCGTGGGTAGCGCTGGTCCCGCTCATTTTCTATGTGGCGCGCGTACGGAGGCCCCGTAGTGCTTTTCTGGGCGGCGCGCTGGCCGGGATGCTTCAATTCCTCGCTCTGCTTTACTGGATCCCGCGGGTCCTCACCCATTATGGTGGCTTGCCTGCACCCGGGGCGTGGTCACTTTTTATCCTGATGGCAGCGATCCTGGGGTGCTATCCCGCCGCGGCGTGCGCCCTTACACGCTTCTGCATGAATCGCGGCGGCTCGGGATTCCTGCTGATATTGGCGCCCGCATGGGTCACCCTGGACTATGTGCGCAGCCTGTTCCCCTTCGGGGGATTTCCCTGGCTGATGGTCGGCTATTCCCAGGCCGATTATCTGAGGCTCATCCAGATCGCCGACCTCGCAGGCGTCTACGCCGTTTCATTCCTGATTGTCTGGGTCAACGTGGTGATCGCGTGGGTCCTGGTGCACCGCAGCTACAACGGGTTGGCGACCCTGGGTGCGGCCGCGATGCTGGCGGGTGCTCTGGCCTATGGCACCGGAAGCCTGCATCGCTGGGATCGGACGCAGCCTGAGTACCGCGCCGCGCTGCTGCAGGGCAACCTGTCCGTCGATGTGCCTGAATCGGCGCTGGCGTGGAAGTACCAGCAAGGGTATGTCCAAATGGCCGATCGTTTGGGCCCTGCACGGATCGACCTGTTGGTTCTGCCGGAGGCACCCTCGCCGGTCATTTTCCAGCACGATCCGGGTTACCAGGAGATTCAGCGCAGCCTCGCGCAGCGATTCCCGCTCGGGCTGGTTTTCAACAACATTTATTTTCGCGAGGTGGAGGGCACATCCAGGTACTTCAACAGCGCATTCTTTCTTGACCGGAATGGAACCGAGGTGGGGAGATATGACAAGATTCACCTCGTGCCCTTCGGCGAATACATACCTCTGCAGAAGCTCTTCTTTTTCAGCGAGACGATATCGAAGGACGTAGGGAATTTCTATCCGGGGAACAGTTTTGTGACCGTGCCCCTCGGGGGCCATCTCACGAACGTCATCATCTGTTTTGAGGCGGTTTTCCCGGAACTCTCGCGGCAGTTCATCCGGCGGGGCAGCCAGTTGATCATCAATTTGACCAACGATGCCTGGTATGGTGATACTTCAGCTCCTTACCAGCATCTAACGATGGCGCGCTGGAGAGCGGTCGAGTGCAGGCGCTATCTGCTGCGCGCAGCCAACTCGGGTATTTCGGCTATCGTGGAGCCGAGCGGGAGAATTCAAGTGCAGACCGGACTTCTACGGGAAGATACGGCCGTCGGCGGCTTCGCGTTTCTTTCGGGCGAGACCTTCTACGCGCGTCATGGCGATTCTTTCCCTATCCTCTGTGTTATCATTATTTGTTTGGCATTACTCTGGAGCCTCATGCGAGGAACCAGGTTGCCGGTGTTCCCGGCTCATCCGTAAATAGTGGAGGCAGGCATGCTTGAAGAGTTGCGCGACAAGGTGATTGCGCTTGGACAGAAGGTGGAGCAGGTTCGAGGTTATCTTTGATGCAGAGCACAAACGCGCGGAAATCCTCGAAATCGAAAAGAAAGTAGCACAGCCCGACTTCTGGAACAGGCAGGAAGAAGTTCAGGCGATCTTGCAGAACCGGCGCAAGCTCGAACGCGACGTTGAGCTTGACTCGAAACTGGCTCGGGACATGTCCGACCTTGGAGCTCTGATGGATCTCGCCGCTGAAGGAGAGGACGTGCTCGCCGAGCTGAAGGTCGAAGTGGAACGTCTGGAGCAGGAGATCAAGCAGACTGAGATTCGCACTCTCCTTTCCGGAGAGCATGATGATACCAATGCGATTGTCAGCATTCATCCCGGCGCCGGGGGCACCGAGTCGCAGGATTGGGCCGAAATGCTGCTGCGCATGTATCTGCGTTGGGCAGAGCGCTCGGGGTACGCAACGGACATCCTGGATTATCAGCAGGGTGAAGAAGCCGGCATCAAGTCAGTGACCTTTCTCGTGAAGGGGGATTACGCCTACGGCAACCTGTGCGCCGAAATCGGAGTGCACCGGCTGGTTCGCATTTCGCCTTTCGATGCTGCCGCGCGCCGGCATACGAGCTTTGCTTCCGTGTTCGTATATCCGGAGATTGATGACAGGATCGATGTGCAGATCGATGAGAAGGATCTTCGCATTGACACTTACAGATCCTCCGGAGCGGGCGGGCAGCATGTCAACGTCACGGATTCCGCGGTTCGCATCACGCACATTCCCACAGGAATCGTCGTATCGTGCCAGAACGAAAGGTCTCAAATACGGAATCGCGATATGGCGCGCAAGATTCTGCGTGTCCGCCTCTACGATCTCGAACTGGAGAAGAAGCGGAAGGAAATGCAGGCAGTGGAAGATGCCAAGCTGGATATCGCCTGGGGGAGCCAGATCCGCTCCTACGTCCTTCATCCGTATCGCCTGGTTAAGGATCACCGCACCAAATTCGAGACCTCCAATACAGATCGGGTCCTGGACGGTGATATCGACGAGCTGATCTACGAGTATCTGGTCCATCGCGAGAAATCCAGGAAGCGCGATGCCAATGCCAAGGTTGCCCGATAGTGACAGGAGAGCTCGCCAAATCCAAAGGTTGTACTGAAAAGTAAGGAGATGCAGGCGAAGATGCAAAACATGACCACCCGGCACATCTCAGGACGATCGGGTTATCACCGGAAAATCTATCTGGGCCTGCTCATCTTCGTAACCATCGCCGGCCTTCCCATAGTCGGGGTGCCGTCCTTGCGGCAGCGGTTGCGTTCACGAGTCGAGACTTTGCGGTCCGCAGCTGCCGGGGAGCCGGTTCCTCAGGCTCCTGCCAAAGCGGTGGTTGGGGAGAACCATGAACCCTTTCCGCACGAGTATGAACGCTCCCAGCAAGTGCGCCCCTCCTATCTCCCGAATATCGAAGTGTCGCCGCGGCCGCAAGTCCGGTTTGCCGTAGGGGGCGATCAGACCACTCCCCCGGCAATCGATTTCACACCCCCCGCCGCGAAGGGAAAGCCGGCCTCGAAAGCTGTCCCCGCTCCCTCCGAACCGGCGGCGACGGGCGGGCAAGCGGCCGCCGGCGCCGGAGCCGATTCGCAATATAAGAAAGGGAAGAGCGAGCAGGAGGCCTACGACATCCTGGTAAATTCGAACCAGACGCTCGCGGCTATGATCAAGGGAACTGATCCGACTCTAAAGTTCCAGGACTGGTCGGCGTCCAACAAGGGTGAGGAGTCCTACTACGTGAGCGTGACGTTTGTGCAGACGAGTGACAACATAGTCCGCAGATACATCTGGAACGTGAAGGTGATGACCAAGGAAGTCGTGCCCCTCAATTTCTATGCGATGGGGATCTCGAAGTAGCGTCTCGAGGTGGAGCGCCCGTGCATCTCAAGCCGGACTTCAAAAACCTGCCGCGAATTCCACAAATATTTCATGATTGCTCCTGTCTTGATTGCAGGCGTTTTGTCGTTGCGGGCAATGAGTGATTAGTAATCTCTTTGTCATGTAGGCGTCGGGAGTTCCATTGCAGGTATACCAGGTCAGACTTTTGCGCAGGCTTCTGCTCGGCCTGATCGCGCTGGTGTCGCTTGCCGTTCTGGTGAACTATGTCCAGATCTGGCGCCGCCGCCGCGACATTATCAAGCCGACGACTCAGATCCTGAGCCCCGAATTGCTCCGCTCGGCGACAGACGTCAAATACTCAGCGACCGAGAAGGGGGTCACCAAGTTCAAAGTCAGTGCGAAGAAGCTGTTGACAACCCGTGAAGACAAGGAGTTTCTCGAGGGCATCGACGCAAATGATTTCAACCCGGACGGCAGCGAGCGCAACCACATCAGCAGCAACATGGGGTGGTATGACCGGGTCCGCAAGCAGGCGTTTTTTTCCGGTGATGTCCGTCTTCGCCTGGGCAGGGACATCGAACTGCGCATGGAAACGCTCTATTACAGCATCGGTGATCAGACCGGCCATTCGGACGACCGATTGCGGCTCACCTCTCCACAGGCGTCCGGAACAGCCAAGGGTGTACGCTACGACAACGCGCGCAGGCGGATTGAGCTGTTGAGCGATCTCGCATTTGTAGTGCATCGGCGTGCCGTGGGCACCAAAGGGTCGTCGATCCTCGAGGAGTATCAGCTCACGTCGCAGCAGGGGTACTACTCGGAACAGGAGCATCTCATACGCCTGCAGGGAGCTGCGCGTATTGTATCTGCCGCCGGGTCCCTCGCAGGGGATCGCATCGAAGCCACTTTCAGCCCGGACAAGAAACACCTTACCAGCCTGGCCAGCCGTGGAAATGCTATCTATGAGTCTGCCGATCAAGATAACGTGCGCACGCTGCGCGGCGAAATCATCACCTTCGGCATCGGGTTTGAATCGAAAGCACTCGAAAACATCCACCTCTCTGGGCTGGCGAGCTTTTCACTGAAGTCTCCCGATGGAGGGCAGAAACTTGCGGGCTCCCAGATCCATCTGACCATGGATCCCGTCAAAGGCCTGCCGCGCGTAATTCAGAGCCAGCAGGGCGTGCGCTTTGAGTTCAAGCGTGAAGTGCAGGGCATGGAAGGCGGGGGAGACTGGCTCGAAGCCGTGTTCGTGCCGGAGGGCAACATTCTCGAAAGCATGCATATCCGCGACCACGCCAGCCTGAAAATCGGCGGTGGAACCGCAGCGCCCGATGAACTGCAGGCAGAGGATATTCGGGTCGCGTTTCGCGATCTCGAGGGTCGAAGCGTTCCGCGTGAGCTGCAGGCCGAGCGGACCGTCCAATGGAGATCTCCCGGCCGAAGTGCCGCGGAACCCGGCCGGTCTCTCTCAGCCTCCTCGTTGACCATGCGCTACTCCGAAAAAGGAGATTCGCTGCAATCCGGAACAGCCGGCGGCGGGGTGACATTGAACGCAATCCCAAAGCCGGGGCCTGGCAGCCTTCAGGTGCGGCGCCTGCAGTGTGATCGGGTCGATTTCTTTTTCTATCCCGGGAACAATCGCCTGCAATCCATGGCGGGGGACGGGCACGTACAGGTGTTTTATAGCAGGCCCGCGGAAGCCGGGACTCAAGGACAGCCTGACGAGTTCCACACTTCGAGTTCGAACATCAGGGCTAAATTCAAAGAAGCAGATGGGAGTGCCGAAACGATCACCCAGTCAGGCGGCTTTGTCTATCAGGATGGAATCAGAACCGCCAAGTCCGGAACTTGCGATTTTTCTGCAGCGACCGAGAAGCTTGTCTTGAGCGATGGTCCGAGCTTTACCGACCCTGACTCCTCCACCAGCGGCGAACTCATGGAGTATGATCGAACCGGGAAGATACTGACGGTCCGGCGCCAAGTCCGTTCCACCCTCAAGTCTGCGGCAGGAAATCCCCAGGGTTTCCTGACTGCATCCTCGGACGCATCCTCCTCGGTCATCGTGACCGCCGACGAGATGCAGTACAGGACGGAACAGGCCGAGGCCCGCTACACCGGCAACGTGCACCTGCTTTCGGCGGACGGTCAGCTTCAAGCCCAATCCCTGGTAATACAGAACAAGGGAAATCGCGTCGAAGCAGAGGGAAATGTCAGGCATCTCATACTTCGGTTCGGAAGTGCGGGTCCGGGGAAGTCCCTCCTGGGAGGCCAACCTCAGACGGGCAAGGGAGACGATAAGGCAAAAGAGAATGACCCCGTCCTGATTCGAAGTGCCGGACTTCAATACTCCAGAGCTGCGAACAGTATCCACTATGCGGGCGGTGTCGTGCTCGACTCGGCCAAGACCAGGCTTCGTGCCGACAGTATGGATGTCTTCCTGGACTCGGAAGGGAGGCAGGTCGAGCGGTCGATTGCGCGAGGAAACCTTGTAATTACACAGCCTGGCAGGGAAGTGAATGGTCTGGAGGCGGAATATTTTCCTGCCGAGGGGAAGTTCATTGTGACCGGAAGCCCAGCGACCATAACAGATTATGTCAAGAAGGAAAAGAGAACGTCCTCAGCACCTCGATTGACATTTTTTACCGCCGATGATAGGATCTTGCTGGGTCGCTAATCCTGATATAACATATTGATATTGCATTACTTACGATGAATAATCACAAGTTGCAGGCCTTGGGTTTGGAGAAGTCTTACCGAGGCAGGAGGGTTGTCAGCGAGGTTTGTCTCGAGCTCAGGCAAGGCGAAGTAGTGGGACTTCTGGGCCCCAACGGGGCCGGAAAAACCACTACCTTTTACATGGTTGTCGGTTTGATCTCACCCGATGCGGGGAAGGTCCTGCTCAACGGCTCCGATATCACCGGCTTGCCGATGTACCAGAGGGCACGATCGGGAATCAGCTATCTTCCTCAGGAGCCGTCCGCTTTCAGAAAATTGACGGTGGAAGAGAATCTCCATAGCATTGCAGAGACCCTGCCTGTTTCGCCCGAAGAGCAGGAGGAACGGGTTACGGGGTTGCTTGAGGAGTTTGGCATTGCGTCCCTGCGCCGACAGGGAGCGTATACGCTCTCCGGGGGTGAGCGGCGTCGCCTGGAAATTGCGCGGGCTCTTGTCCTGACGCCGAAGTTTGTACTTTTGGACGAGCCGTTTGCCGGGATCGATCCTCTGGCCGTGCTGGATATTCAGAGAATTATTGGGCAATTGAAGAATCGCGAAATCGGCGTTCTGGTTACCGATCATAATGTGCGGGAAACTTTGAATATCACGGATCGCGCCTATATAATAAACGAGGGCAAGATCTTACGTGAAGGTTCCCCCGAGGAATTGACGAGTGACGATGAAGTCAGAAAAGTCTACCTCGGCGAAAACTTCAGGCTCAACTAAGCGATGAACAATCGGCGACAGAATTTGCGGCAATCCCTCGACTTGCGGCTGACCCAGCGGCTTGCGCTTACACCTTCCCTTTTGCAGAAAATCGAATTGCTTCAGCTCAACAAGCTGGAACTGCAGGATATGCTCACCCAAGCACTGGTCGAGAACCCGATTCTTGAGGAGATTACCGAGCCGGAACCGCCGAAGGAGTTAAGCGCCGAGGAGAAAGTTGCCGAGACGCCGCCGGAGACAAGGGATCGAGAAAGAGATTCCTTCGAGGAAATCGATTTCCAGTACTTTTTCGGCGAATATCTGGACACAGGCTACAAGAATCGGGAGGTCGAGGATTCCGAAAAGCCGTCGTTCGAGACTTTTCTCGTGCGGCTCCCTTCGCTCACCGATCACCTGACATCGCAACTGGGCTTGTCTGACGCCGACGAGCGCACTGCGGAGATCGCGCGTCAAATCATTGGTAACCTGGATGAAGACGGGTATTTGCTCCTGAGCATGGAAGAGTTGTGCGATCTGACCATGGCCACCCCGGAGGAGGCGGAGGCTGCGCTCAGATTGGTACAGAGCTTCGACCCGATCGGCGTGGCGTCACGGGATCTCCGGGAGTGCCTTCTACTTCAACTTGAAGCACGAGGCCTGAAGGACAGCCTTGCCGCGAAAATTGTGGGCGAACACCTCCCACTTCTGGAAAATCACAAGTTCAAGGACCTTGCTGCCCGCACAGGGTCCACGTTTGAAGCGGTACTGCAGGCGGTTGACGGCATCAAGCATCTGATCCCGAAACCCGGACAGAAGTACAATCCCCAGAATGTCAACTACGTGCAGCCGGAGGTTACCATTGCCAAAGTCGGCGGAGAGTTTGTCATCATCCAGAATGACGAGGGCATGCCGCAGCTGCGCTTGAACTCGAGTTATCGGGAACTCCTCAGAAGCAACGGTGTGAGTGCCGAAACGAAGGCTTTCCTGCGTGAGAAATTTCGCTCTGCCGTTGATCTGCTGAGAAGCGTAAGTCAAAGGAAACGCACGATATACAGGGTGTGCGAGTGCATTGTGAACCGGCAGCAGGAGTTTCTCGAACGCGGACCCTCAGCCCTGCGACCCATGCTGATCAAGGATGTCGCAAGCGAGCTTGGCGTGCACAGCTCGACAATCAGCCGGGTCGTGACAAACAAGTATGTCGACACTCCGCAAGGGGTGATGGAATTGCGAAAGTTTTTCACCATGGGAGTGGAGAGCCCGGACGGAGAAGAACTCTCGATTGTGCAAGTAAAACTAAAGATCAGAAAACTGATCGATAACGAAAACAAAGGGAAACCATACTCTGACAATCAGATCGGGCAATTGCTGCGGCGCGACAACATCTTCATCACAAGGCGTACCGTGGCCAAATATCGGGAGCAGATGCAAATCCCGGGCTCTCGCGAACGGAAGATCGGTTATCTCCTACAACAGTAGGCAGCAGGAAGCCGGCAGTCGCCAGTGCAAGGCGGCTAGGATCAACTTCGCAGAAGGCGAAGCAAGCGCTACCAGATTTCCAACTGCCCCTCCGCCTACTGCCTGCCGGTTACCGCCAATTGAAAGGATCGATAGATGAATGTGGAGATCACAGGACGGCATGTCGTTATCACGACCGCCATCCGATCGTATGTCATGAAGAGATTGCGCAAGTTCGGCAAGTTCTTCGGTGAGGATGCCAGTTTTCATGTAATCATCGACGTCGAGAAGCAACGGCACACGGCGGAGATCCTTCTCAAGTCGAAGCTTCTGGATCTGACGGGGAAGGGCGAGACCGGCGACATGTATTCATCCATCGTGCGCGCCATCGAAAAGCTCGAACGTCAGGCGATCAAGAACAAGGGCCGGCTGATCGAAACTAAGCGTCAGAAAGCGAAGGCCAAGTCAGTGGAAGAGAGGTCAGGGTTCGCCCGTGCCAAATCGACGGGGCGCACCGACCGGAGGGTCGCAATCCGTGAGGAAATTGTCCCTAGGAAGCCGATGGCCGTCGAGGAGGCAGCTGTCGAACTGGGCCAGTCTGATTACCCGTTCGTGGTTTTTCGCAACGTGGAATCCGGATCCGTGAATGTCATCTATCGGCGCAAGGACGGGTCGTTCGGCCTGATTCAGGAGTAGTTTGAGCGCAATACCGGGATGCCATGCTTGAGCAGGAAGGAAGCCAGCCGGAGAGCATTACTGTAGCGGAGTTCGCGCTTGCGCCTGAGTTAGGACTGGAACTCGATGTGATTTACGGGGGCGAGGGGATGGCACACCAGATTCGCTCCCCGCGCATCCAGAAGCTTGGTTTGGCGCTCGCCGGTTACACGGACTACATCCATCCCGACCGGGTGCAACTGCTCGGCGGGAGTGAAATGAATTATCTCAGGATCTTGGAGCCGGCAGCCTGCGAGAAATCGATCCGCAGGTTGGGCCGCCTTAAGATCTGCTGCATCGTCATTACCAAAGGGCTGGATGTGCCTCCGGGCTTTCTGGAACTGGCCCGCGAAAGCGGCATCGCGTTGCTGCGTACGGCGGCATTAAGTTCAGTAGCCATCCGGAGGATCAGCGATTTTCTTGAAGTGCGCCTGGCTCCGCGCACCACGATTCACGGCGTTTTCATAGAGGTCTTCGGATTGGGGGTTCTGATTCTGGGGCCCTCAGGAATCGGCAAGAGCGAGTGCGCCCTGGAACTTGTGTTGCGGGGGCACCGCCTGATTGCCGACGACAGCGTGGAGATCACCCGTCGCGGCATCAACGGCCTGATCGGGGCAGGCGGGCCTGTTTTAAAGCATCATATGGAATTGCGGGGCCTCGGGATCATCGACATTAAGGAGTTGTTCGGCGTTTCGGCGACGGGGCAAACCCATGCCCTGGACCTTGTTGTTCGGTTGGAACGATGGAAGCCGGAAGGTGAATATGACCGACTGGGACTTGATCGTCCGACAGTCGAGATCCTGGGAGTGCCGATGCCTGTAATCGAAATGCCGGTCGCGCCGGGCCGGAATGTGTCCACGCTGGTCGAGGTGGCTGCGCGTACCCAGTTGCTGCGTAAACGCGGCTATCAGCTGTCAGGTGAACTGCTCGGGAGCGAAACCGGAAGCGGGTCCCCTTGCTAGCTGCTTGCGACCAGCGATTCATGCTGATTTTCCGGGCCTCCTGCTCCTGTAGCCTGTTCTGAACCGTCTGATCGGGACGTCCCCTTTTCGCCCGGAACTTTCGAGCGCATCATGAGCCTTCAAGAACTGGTAGTCGTGACAGGAATGAGCGGTTCCGGTAAAGGGACCGTTCTCAAGGCCTTTGAGGATCTGGGTTTTTTCTGCATCGACAACCTTCCGGTGCCGCTGATTCCCAAATTCATCGAGGGAATCCACGTCAGCGGCGGCGAGGTCGAACGTGCTGCGCTCGTGATTGACATCCGCGCCGGTGAGAAGCTGCGCGATCTGGAAAAAATGCTCTCGAGCTTGCGCGAATATGAGTTTCGTCTCTTCGTACTGTATCTGGAGGCGCGCGACGAAGTTCTGTTGCGGCGGTTCAGCGAGACCCGGCGGCCCCACCCGCTCACGGGGGACAAGACGCTGAGTCAGGCGATCCGCCTCGAGCGCAAACGCCTGCGCGCCATCCGGGAGCGTGCTGATGTCATCATCGACACCTCGGGGTATTCGATCCACGAGGTCAAGGCACTGGTGATGGACCGCTTCCGGGAACATCCCCGGACGGAAAAGCTCATCGTCTATCTGGTGAGTTTCGGCTACAAGCATGGCGTTCCCCTCGAGAGCGACCTGCTGTTTGACGTGCGCTTCCTGCCGAATCCGTTCTTTGTTGCCGGGCTGCGCATGCTCAGCGGGCGGCACCGCGAAGTTGCGAAGTACATGCGCTCTCACCCGGAAACGGATGAGTTTATCCGACGAGTTTTGGATTTTCTGAAATTCCTGATCCCCTTGTATGTCAAGGAAGGGAAGGCCTACCTTACTGTGGGCATTGGTTGCACCGGAGGGCGCCATCGGTCAGTATATGTGGTCGAAGAGCTGGCCAGGCTGCTGAAAATTCGGAGCGTGACCATAAAAGTCCGGCACCGAGATGAGGGGCAGGGCCGGCTTCCTCAAACGAGTTCATGATCCACAGGGAGTGCTATGATCGGTGCATTGGTCGTGACCCATGGGCATCTCGCGCAGGAACTGCTGGCGGCGGCGGAGATGATCGTTGGCGAGATCTCGCACATACAAGCGGTTTCTATCGGGTGGCACGACGATGTGAACGACGCGCGCAGTGAAATCGAGCGGCGCCTTGCGGATGTGGCAAGCGGCTCCGGCGTTCTTATACTGACGGACATGTTCGGAGGCACCCCTTCGAATATCGCTTTTTCCTTTCACGAGCCGGGGAAAGTGGATATTGTAACGGGAGCCAACTTGCCCATGATCATAAAAATCGCGAGCCAAAAAGAAGGGGAAACCCTCGAAGCTCTGGCACGCACTGTATGCGAGCAAGGGCGGTCAAGCATCGCCATGGCCAGCGACTTTTTGTCGACATGATCCGACGGGTTCTTGTGGTGGAAAACAAGCTGGGATTGCACGCTCGGGCTGCGGCGAAACTCGTCCACCTGACTTCCCGTTTCCGCAGCGACATCCACCTGGCCCGGGACGGCTACCGCCAGGCCATCGACGGCAAGAGCATTCTTGGGGTTTTGATGCTCGCCGCCGCGCGCGGGACGAGGCTCGTGGTTTCCATCAGCGGTGCCGACGAGATCGAAGCCGACGAAGCGATCGGGCAGCTTTTCGCTGACAAATTCGGAGAAGAGAGTTGAACAGCACAAAGGCTGAAGTGGTGTTTCAGGGCAACGGTGTCTCGCCCGGAGTCGCGCTGGGGAGTGCACTGAAGCTCGACAGCTACAACCGGGTCATCCTCAAAACGTTCATCGACGACGCATCTGTGGAAGCGGAGATCGAGCGCGTCCAGCAGGCCATCCAGACCTCCAAAGAGCAGTTGGAGAGCCTGAAACTCCGGCTGGAGAAAAAGGTCGGCACGGAGCACGGCTTCATCCTGGACGTGCATATCCTCATGCTTGAAGACAAGAGTCTTATGGCGGACATCATCTCCATCATCCGCAACCACGGCGCCAACGCGGAATGGGCAGTCCGGCAGGCCACGGATCGGATCCGCATTGCCTATCAGTCCCTAGACGACGAATACTTTCGTGAGCGCGTGAGCGACATTGAGAATGTGGTGGAGCGCATCCTCCTCAATCTGTCTGGCGACAAACCCTTCAGCTGGACCGCGCTTCCGGATGAACTGATTGTCATCGGTCACGATTTCAACCCGTCCACCTTCGCTTCCATGGATCTGCACAAAGTCCGCGCTCTCGCGCTCGAATCCGGGGGCCGCACCTCGCACACGGCGATTATTGCCCGCAGCTTGCGCCTTCCTGCGGTGATGGAAATCAAGGGCTTTCTATCGACCGTGACATCGGGCGATCTTGTGCTGGTAAACGGAGACGACGGCCAGCTTGTGCTGAATCCTTCCGATGAACGTGTCACCAGATTGCGCACCAGGATCGAAGAGGCGCGCCTTGGGGCCGGGGAGCCGCCGGCTTCGCCGGGAGGTGCCATCCTGACCGAGGACGGTTGCCGCGTGTCGCTGCAGGCAAACACCGAGTTGCCTCACGAAGTGCTGGCGGCAAGAAAGTGCGGCGCGGAGGGAATCGGTCTTTTCCGGTCGGAGTTTCTCTTTTTCGCCCATCCGCAGGGTTTTCCCAGCATGAGCGAGCAGTTGGAGACCTATCAGATGCTGGCCCGGGAGATGGCTCCGCATCCGGTGGCGGTTCGGACCCTGGACGCGGGCGGCGACAAGACCTGGGCCCGCACTGAGCCCAGCGCCGAACCCAACCCAAGCATGGGCCTGCGAGGCATACGGCTCAGCCTGCGCGCCAAAGACCAGTTTGCTGCCCAGATTGAGGCGATTCTGCGCGCCAGCGGCTCAGGTAAGCTGGAAATCGTGCTGCCGATGGTCTCGACCGTGGAGGAACTCTGGGAAGCCAAGAAGCTGATCGAGCAAGTCCGCACCAGCATTCGCCTTGCAGGCGACCAAATACCCAAAATGATTCCTATTGGAGCCATGATCGAAGTTCCTGCAGCCGTGCTGACCTTGGACCGCCTGGCGCATGAGGTGGATTTTTTGTGCGTAGGAACCAATGACCTGATTCAATATCTTCTTGCCGTAGATCGTGACAACCCGCACGTTGCCCACCTGTTTCAGCCCCTCCATCCATCCATCCTGCAATGCCTCAGCAGGATTGCCACCACCGCAAAGAGGCTCAAGAAGCCGGTGCGCATATGCGGCGAAATGTGCACCAATCCCTTCTTCGCAGTTCTATTTCTCGGAATGGGTTACGACCAGCTGAGCATGAACCCTCGATTCATACCGGGGATCCGCCAGGTGGTGCGCGCTGTGACTGTCCGGGCCGCCCGCAAGTTGGTGGAAAAGGCCATGATGCTCTCTACCGCACAGGAGGTTTCTGATTTCCTGATCGATGGGGTCTCGCGTTTGGTGAAACTGGACCTGACCCCCTTCGTGAAGGAGATCAAGACCAACCTGGGACGCTCGGGCACCGTACAACCGGGCCGCTAGACGCCGCCTGCGGCAGTAAGAGACAGCAGATATCTATTTAAACTACCTCAGTTGCAGTTTGATCGCTTTTGGGGGGTAAATGTGGGATAATTCACTTGCAAAGATCACGCCAGCAAGAGGGCGAACGATAAATCTAATGATGCGAATGTGTTCTTGCCGTTCTCTTTTCTGAACCTTTGCCTCAGGAGCTGCATCTATATGGGTGACGGCTTCATTACAGCGATTGGGGGAGACTCCGGGAGGCTATTATGGCACGCAAACTGATCTTTCTGATCCTGGCCCTGAGCCTGTGCAGTTTCTATGGCATGGCACAGTCGAAGGACTATTTCCGCATCGCAAGGTTATCCTATCTGGAAGGACACGTGAGCTTCCAGCACACCGATGAGGTGGAGTGGACGGCGGCCAGCATCAACATGGCGCTTCAGCCCGGCGATCGCATCTATACGGGCGAAAATGGCAGGGCGGAAATCGAGTTTGACGATGGTTCGGTTCTGCGCCTGGCCGAGAAGACCGACGTCGAAATCCTGACAATGAGGGAGGAGTTGATTCAGCTGCGCGCCTTGATCGGCTTGTGCTCTCTGACCAGTCGAAGCGGCGTGGGGTTCGAGGTCAACACTCCGGCCGCCGCATTTACGACCAGCGAGAAGGGCAGCTACCGGTTTGATATTGCGGAAAACGGCGATTCCGACGCAATCGTCAGGAAGGGTGCGATCGAGGCAGCCAACAACCGCTTCTCTAAGCACGTTTCGTCCGGGGAAGTTCTGCATGTTCCCGCTGCCGAGAATGCAACGGAGGTTCTGGCGCGCTACGACCAGCGCGACGCATGGGATGAATGGAACGACCGCCGCAACGCCGATGAGAATGCTTATGAGAGCAGGAGGTATGTTGCGGATTCGACCTACATGGGGGTCGGTGACTTGGATAGGTACGGCCGCTGGGTGGACGTGAGCGGCTATGGCCCGGCTTGGGTGCCGCAGGTCAGCGTCGGTTGGTCTCCTTACTGGGAAGGGCGCTGGTGGTATCGGCCTCTCTGGGGCTGGACTTGGGTTTCGTATGAGCCCTGGGGTTGGTTGCCCTATCACTACGGTCGCTGGTATGACAGCCCCGGATTCGGCTGGTGCTGGCTGCCTGGACCGTCATTTGGTTTCCATTTCTTTTCGCCGGGATTGGTCAGATTCTATCAGGGATCGGGCTGGCTTTCCTGGTGCCCACTCGGGCCCGGCGATTACTATGATGTCAATAACTTCTATTTTAACTTCAACAATAGGGCTAACCTGTATTATCTCAATGAATTGAGACTGTTGCAGCGGCGCAGCCCCGACGATCTCATCAACCGGCAGGGTCCGGGAGCTTTCCGCAGCGTGCGAACCGATGTGTTTGTGAATGGGAGTCTGGGAGCCAGGGTGCAGCAGGTGCGCGGGATTGATCCGCGGCAGGGTGGGCGAATCGTCACCGGAAATCTCGACGTGCGGCCGACAGCACGAAGCTTCGCGCCGGCGCCTGACCGGGTTGCGGAACGCCCGAACATCAAGGCCCGCGCCGTGGTGGTTCGCACCCAGCCGGAATTCAGAGCGCGCGGTGACAAGTTCGTTTCCATCACTAACCCGCAGATCGCCGTGCCGCGGACACGCGCGGACCAATCGGCAAGAGACGTGAGAGCAGTGCCGAACACGAGCAGCCGCAGCACCCAGGATGTTCCGGCCCGCAATGCCGCCCCGGCAAGATCGTATCAGATCCCGCAATCCCGCTCCTCGTCGAGTGGACAGGCGGGAAGGGATATGCAGACGGCGCCGCAGCGCCAGAATTCAGTGCCGCGCACGCAGGCGCCACCCGCGAATAACGCCCCTGGGCGCATGATCGATTCCGCACCCCCGGGATCCCGGCCCGGAATGAGTTCGTCCGGCAGCTCTTCAGGAAGAACCCAAGACTACAACCCTCCGGCAAGGCAGATGGATCGATCCTCTTCTTCTTCCTCTTCTTCGATAGATAGATCTTCCTCTATGGGATCTTCAAGCGGATCTTCGGGGATTTCAAGGCCTTCGGCGAGTGCTGCACCGCCCTCGAGTGCCGCACCGCGGAGTGCGCCGCCGGCGAGTTCAGCACCTCCGGCCAGTTCGGGTGCGGTCAAGAAGATGCCTGAAAGGCAAATGTCGTCTAACTACGCTCCCCGTTCATACCAGGCCCCTCGGGACTACCAGCCGGAACGGGCGGTCGCACCCCAGGCGCAGACCGCGGCCAGGTCGGTGTCATCCTGGAATGGCAGCCAGAACGAGTCCAGCAGCAACGCACGCTCGTATGCTGCCCGGCCTTCATATAATAACGGAGGCAGTTCTGCCGTGACGCGCGTGACTCCGCAATCCAGTGCCCCACGCGCCGCTGCGCAGCAATATAGCGCTCCCCGCTCGGTGCCGCAGTACAGCGCGCCGCGTGCAGCGCCACAATCCAGTGCCCCGCGTGCAGCGCCACAATCCAGTGCCCCGCGTGCAGCGCCACAATCCAGTGCCCCGCGCTCTGGTTCGCAGTCGCCGCGCCGGCGTTAACAACGGCAAACCGCAGGAACCACCTGGACCTCTAAGATCGAGAATTTCTTAGAGGTCTTTGTGGTTTTGGCGGTCTTCCTCGTTGTGCATTGACTCCGTCGTCCGCCGCGGCCTAGAATGCCCGATCTGGGCAGGAACAAATGAACGATTTCCGCCGGCTGTTACCCTTCATACGACCCTATCGTCTCAATCTGGGCATCTCCTTCGTCCTGCTCTTTGCGGCCGGGATCTTCGAGGTTCTGACCACCGCCCTGGCCATCCCCCTGCTGGATGAACTTCTGGGCACGCAGACGGTCCAATTGAACGGCGATCTCCAGAAGAAGCTGGAGCTACTGAAGCGGGGTCTGGCCCTGTTGCCCGGGAGCCTCCTCGAAGAAGTAGCGGTCGCCCTCCTTGTATTCACCCTCGTGAAGGGGCTGTGCCTCTATTTTTCCAACTACCTCATGAGCTATGCGGGGCAGGGGGTCGTGACTGACCTGCGCAATCAGCTCTACCGGCACGTGCTGAGCCAGTCGATGGGCTTCTTCTCCAGAAGCTCCACAGGCCTCTTGATGTCGCGGATGAACAGCGATGTCGAGCAAGTACAGGAAGCCGTATCAACGTCCGTGGCCGACCTGTTTCGTGAATCGGTGCTCCTGATTTCGCTGACCGTCTGGATTTTTTTTATCGACTGGCGGCTCGCCGGTTTGTCGCTCGCGATCGCCCCGCTGGCTCTTGGTCTCACCATGGCCATGGGCAAACGAATCAGGCAGGCCAGCCTTCACAGCCGGGAAAACGTTGCCTCCCTGAGCGACTTGCTGCAGCAGTCGCTCACGGGAATGCGGATCCTGAAAGCATTCGGGATGGAAGAACATGAACAGAACCGTTTTCAGAAGGTCGCCGCCAAGTTGTTCTCAGCCAACATGAGGGCCGCCAGCATCCAGTTTGTCAACTCCCCGGTCATGGAGATGCTGGCGGTGGTTTGTATAGTTCCGCTCCTTATATACGCGAATGCACGCATCCATGCGCACACCTTGACGCCAGGCCTCTTCGGCGGATCGATCTATTCTCTCTTCCGCATGTACGATCCGATCCGGAAGCTCAGCCGCCTGCACGTCAATTTCCAGCGCGCCTTCGCCTCGGCATCGCGGATCAACGAGCTCTTCGACACGCATGTGGAGATTCACGACCGGCCCGGCGCCCGCGCGCTCGAAGGCGTGGACGATTCGGTCAGGTTTGAAAACGTGTGCTTTGACTATCAAGGCCCGCGGGGCCAGAAGCCCGTGCTGAAGAACATCAATCTCCGGGTCCAGCGCAATCGGGTGGTCGCCCTGGTCGGGAGCAGCGGCTCGGGCAAATCCACGCTGGTGAGCCTGATTCCTCGCTTTTACGACGTGTCGTCGGGTGCGGTGCTGATCGACGGCGTGGATGTGCGCGACTACACTCAGAGCTCGCTGCGCAGGAACATCGCTATCGTCACTCAGGACACATTCCTTTTCAACGACACCATCCACAACAATATCGCCTACGGCGACATTCGAGCGTCGGAGGAGAGGATCGTCGCGGCCGCACGCGCCGCGCTGGCACACGATTTCATCATGCAGATGCCGAAGAAGTATGAAACGCGCATCGGCGAGCGCGGCCAGCGGTTATCCGGGGGGGAGAGGCAGAGGATTTCCATTGCGCGCGCCATCCTGCGCAATGCACCGATCCTGATCCTGGATGAAGCCACATCGGCGCTTGATTCGGAATCCGAGCAGCTTGTGCAGCAAGCCTTGGGCAATCTCATGCAGGATCGGACCACGTTCGTCATTGCACACCGGCTGTCGACCATCCGCAACGCGGACATGATCGTTGTCATAGATAAAGGCAGAATATTGGAGATCGGCACCCACGACAGCCTCCTGGAATGTAACGGCCTTTACTATCGCTATTTCCGCCTCCAGACCGACGAAGCGTTTGCCCAGGGGCAAGCCTGACACAGCCGTCTTAGCGTCCGGGAATGTCATGCTGATTGGAGCCGCATTCCAAAAACCTCAACGCAGAGCTCGCTGAAATCGCAGAGGCGGCAGAAGATCTGCAATCCTCGCGGGCGGTGTGTGTCGCAGTAACTATGTGATAATGCTTGCCGTCACGTGCTGTGAGGAGATAAAATGATTGGATTTGGTTGCTGAGGGTTTCAGAAGGATGATCCAGAGCATGACTGGCTACGGCGCAGTATCGCTCCAGAAGGACGGAGCCACGGTTGCCGCCGAAGTTCGGACGGGAAATCACCGCTTTCTGGATCTCCACGTTCGTCTGGCCCGTGAGTATGGTTTTCTGGAGGCCGACATTTCTCAACTGGTACGCGATGCGCTGCACCGCGGCCGGGTTGATGTAGCAGTCACGGTTCAAGCGGCCATCCCCACAGAATGCCTTGTCAGCCTGAGCACGGCCCGAAGCTACGTGGAAGCCGCCGCCCGGCTTCGCGACGAGTTTCACCTGGAGGATACGCTCGACTTGAAAGCGCTGTTGACTCTACCGGGTGTGCTCCAAAGCCAGAATCTCTTTTCACCCGAACAGCCCGCAGCAGGGGCGGACCTTCGTGGATTTGTGCTGGCCGGAGTGCGCCAGGCCCTGGAGACAGTGCTGCAGATGCGGCGTCAGGAGGGGCAGGCGCTCGAATCTGAGATGAAGCGGTATCTCCGCAACATCCGTGACAAGGTGGCCTCGATTCGTGCCTATATGCCGGCAGTGCTGGTCGAGTACAGGCAGAGGCTGGAGGAAAGGCTGAAGTTTCTCCTTCCTCAAGTGACGCCGGATCCTCAGCGGTTGGCCCAGGAAGTCGCGTTGCTCGCGGAGAAATCCGACATCTCGGAAGAGATCACCAGGCTGGAAAGCCACCTCGATCAATACGCGGGCGTTCTGGATGACGGGCGCGAGGTGGGGAAGAAGATGGATTTTCTGCTTCAGGAGATGCACCGGGAGGTCAATACGGTGCTGTCGAAAACGGGACACCTCGAAGTGACGCGCCTTGGGATCGCGCTCAAGGCCGACATCGAGAAGTTGCGCGAACAGGTTCAAAACGTGGAATAGTATGCCCCGAAAAGGCAGCCTGATCATCGTATCGGGGCCATCCGGAGCGGGTAAGTCCGCCCTTGCCTCGGCTGTGCTGGCGATTCTGCCGGGCCTGCGCTTCTCGATCTCGTATACCACTCGGGCGCCGAGGGGAAACGAGCGCGAGGGAGTGGAGTACCATTTCGTCACCAAGTCGGAGTTCGAGGCTCTGATCCGAGGCGGCGATCTGCTGGAGTGGGCTGAAGTTTACGGAAACTATTACGGCACGGCGCGCCGGTTCATCGACGACAGGCTCGAGCAGGGAGACGATGTCCTGCTGGATATAGATGTGCAAGGTGCCCGCACCATGCGTGGGAAGCGGCCGGATGCCATCAGCATCTTTATTATGCCCCCCTCCTACCAGGTGTTGCGGATGCGGCTGGAAAACCGGCGGCTCGACAAAGAGTACGTCATTGAACAACGGCTCAAGATCGCGCGCCGTGAAATCGTGCAATACCGGGATTACGATTATCTGATCGTCAATGACGAGTTTGATGTGTCTGTAGAGAAACTGAGAGCCATCATATTGGGATCCCGTTGTCGAATGACTTCGCGAGCCGAGTCAGCTGAGTCGATTGTTGCTACGTTTGGAGGAATGGATGCCGAAGATCCCTGAAGGTATCGGATCTAAATATCGTTTCATCATCATTGCTGCCGAAAGAGCCAAGCAGCTGCAGAACAGGGCCAAGCCGAAGGTCAAGATCAGGTCTGCAAAGCCTGCACATATCGCGATGCGCGAGGTGGAAGACGGACTGATCAGTTTCGAAATTCCGCAACCGCCGGAGCCGACTCCGGAAAGCTAGGAGGTGGCAGTGAAGGTCGGTCTGGGGGTGACGGGCTGCATCGCGGCATACAAAGCCGTGGAAGTCATGCGCGGTTTGCAGAAGGCAGGAGTCTCGGTGCAGGTCGTCCTCACGCGTTCTGCCCGCCGCTTCGTCGCGCCGCTGACCTTTGAAGCACTCTCCGGGCAAAGTGTGATCACCGGCATGTTCCGCTCCGGCGGAAACCTTTCGATTGAGCACATCCATCTCGCCCAGGAAATCCAGATGCTCGCCGTGGTTCCGGCAACCGCCAACATCCTGGGCAAGTTCGCGCACGGCATCGCCGATGATTTCCTGTCCACGCTGTACCTGTCCTGCCCGGCCCCGGTCCTGCTGGCGCCGGCCATGAATGTGGAGATGTGGAAACATCCCGCTGTGCGCACCAGCGTCGAAATTCTGAAACATCGCGGACACATCTTCGTCGATCCCGAGCCGGGCACCCTCGCCTGCGGCATGGAGGGTGAGGGGAGACTCGCCGAGGTCGACAGGATCGTGGCAGGCATTCTTGAGGCCTTGCATTCCGGCGAATCTCTGGCCGGACAGAAGGTCCTGGTTACGGCGGGGCCCACTATCGAGGACCTGGATCCGATCCGATTTCTGTCAAACCGCAGTTCGGGAAAAATGGGATATGCGGTCGCGCAGGCGGCGCGCCAGCGCGGCGCCGAAGTCGTACTGGTATCCGGTCCGACCGGGCTCGATCCACCGGCCGGAGTGCGCGTGATCCCGGTGCGTTCGGCGGACGAAATGAAGACGGCAGTGCTCGATCTCTATCCACATATGGACATCGTGCTCAAGGCGGCCGCGGTTGCCGATTATCGTCCCGCAGAGTATGCACCGGAAAAGCTTAAGAAGAGCGGACAGGCCGTCGCTCTGTCGCTCGTTCCCACCGACGATATTCTGGCGCGGCTCGGGGCCACGAAGAAAAACCAGGTTCTGGTCGGATTCACTGCCGAAACCCAGGATCTGCTGGCACGCGCACGCGAAAAGATGGTGCGCAAGAACCTGGATATGATGGTCGCCAACGATGTTTCCAGCGGCGTCTTCGGGGCCGATACCGCCACGGTCCATGTCTTGAGTTCCTGCGGCAATACCGTAACGATCCAGAATCGCTCCAAGCTGGAGATCGCTCATCGCATCCTGGATCTGGCGCTGCGGGTGCGTCACGTTCGCGCCGAGAATCCATAGCGGTGCGCGTGGTCCTGTGAAGCGTTGATAAGGTTAGTACCGGTTCTCCGAAGGTTGATGAAACTTCACAGCCCGGAGAGTTCTGGAGCACGCCCTGGCGGAAGATGAAATCCGGAATTGTAACCATTGCAGGCCGGCCGAATTCCGGCAAATCCACTCTGCTCAACGCTCTCGTAGGGCAGAAGATCTCGATCGTCTCTCACAGCCCGCAGACAACGCGTCATCGCATCCTCGGCATTCTCACCGACTCCCGTGGCCAGATTGTGTTCGTCGACACCCCGGGGATTCACCGGCCCGAATACCGCATGAACAGAAGGATGCAGCGCACCGTGGCCGACTCTCTGCGCGACGTGGACCTGGTGCTGCTCATGGTCGACGGCTCCGGCGCGTTCGGCGCCGGGGAGAGCTATGTCCTGGAACTGGTCAAGAAGGCAGGTCTTCCCACTTTGCTGTTGATCAACAAGATCGACAGAATGGCCAAGCCGCGCCTGCTGCCTTTGATTCAGCGGTATGCGGGGGCTTATGACTTTCTCGAGATCATCCCTGTGTCGGCTCTGACCGGGGATAACCGCGACCTCCTGGTGGACAAGGTGCTGGAACACCTCCCCGAAGGTGAATTTCTTTACGGCGCCGAACAGGTCACGGATCGCACCGAGAGATTTCTGGTGGCGGAGTACATCCGTGAAAAGATCCTGGCGTTCGCGCGCGAAGAACTGCCTTACACGACCGCGGTGCTGATCAGGAAGTTCGATGAAAGCCAGCGGGAGAGCAAGAAACTCGTATTGGTGGAAGCGGACATCCTGGTTGAAAAAAAGTCGCAGCAAGGTATCATCATCGGCAAGGAAGGAGCTCAGCTGCGCGGAGTCGGGGCGGCAGCACGCCGGGATCTTGAGCAGCTGCTGGCATGCAGGCTCTTCCTTGGATTGACTGTGCGCACGGTCCCGAAGTGGCGCGACAATAATGCGGTGCTAGACGATCTGGAAGTCGGGATATGAGCGACCTCGACAGCCTGGGCAGAGAAATACTCGAACACTTGCGTTGTTACCGCGATCGGGGAGTTCGTCTGGCGGCGGACAGACCGGGTACCCGGCAGCCGGGCACCGCTTCCACGACGGCCAGCGGGCGGCCGAGCGCAGCCACCGCAGCGCCTTCTAAGATCGCCGTGGCGGTTTCCCGCGCCTCGCTGTTCGATGAGCAGGCTTTGGCGCCCGAGGACCTGCACGCAATCCGTACGGATCTGGGCGATTGCCAGCGATGCAAGCTGGCGCGAACGCGGACCAACATCGTGTTCGGGGTGGGGAATCCGAAGGCCGAGCTGATGTTCGTCGGTGAGGCACCAGGAGCCGACGAGGACGAGCAAGGGCTGCCGTTTGTCGGGCGTGCAGGACAGCTGCTGACCAGGATCATCCAGGCGATCGAAATGCAGCGCGAGGACGTCTACATCTGCAATATCCTAAAATGCCGGCCACCGCAGAATCGCAATCCCGAGGCGGACGAGATCGCCGCGTGCCAGTCCTTCCTTTTCAGGCAGATCGCCTCCGTGCGGCCGCGGGTAATCTGCGCGCTCGGTACCTTCGGAGCCCAGACGCTGCTGCGGACCAAGGAGCCGATCTCCAGGCTGCGCGGGCAATTCATTGATTTCCACGGCGCGAAATTCATCGCCACGTTCCACCCGGCCTATCTGCTCAGAAATCCCAATGAAAAACGGAAGGTCTGGGAGGATGTTCAGAAAATCAGGGACTACCTGCGTTCGTTTCACACCTGAAAGAACTGTCAAGTTCGCACCGTACCGCTGAGATTCAAGCACGCAAAGGCCCAAAGAAGATGCCGGAAAAATGACAACCTTTGTCGATGTCGCCGTTCCCCTCGGAGTGCGCAAGACGTTCGCGTACTCGGTTCCGCCCGCCTTGACGACGCGAGTTGCCGTCGGTGCCCGTGTTCTGGTGCCGTTCGGGCGCAAGCTGGCCGTCGCCTTCGTGGTTGGGTGCAGCACCTCGCCGCCGGCCGGCGATTTCCGCATCCGCTCCATTCGGGACGTGATCGGCAACGAGCCCGCGCTCCCGCCAGCATTGGTGGAGCTCGCGCTCTGGGTTGCCGACTACTATTTTACGGCCCCGGGAGAGATCCTGCGCGCTTTCCTACCGGCGGGGAGCGTGGGTGCCGGTGAGCGTAAGGTGCGGCTGAGTGCGCGCACGCGGGATTTGATCTCGGGCGGACTGAGGCCGCCCGGCCTCCACCCCAAAGAGGAGCTCCTGCTGGAGACGCTTGCACATGCAGGCGAAATGAGCCTGAAGAAACTGGCCGCTCATGCCGGGCTGAGCGACGCCCAACAGTGGATGGAAGGCTTGGTGGAACGCGGCCTCCTGCAGACGGAAGATTACATCGAACGCGCACGCATCACCGAAAAAACGCAGTTAGGCATCAAGGCGCTGCCGGCCGAACCGGAGACGATCGCGCGCCTGACAGGTGCGCAGCGCGAGATGTATGCACAGTTGCGTTCAGCCGGAGGCACGCTCGCATTGCAGGCCGCGTTGCGGCTCGCGGGCGGTGGTCCGGGCATTGCGCGGGCCCTCGAGAAAAAAGGCCTGGCCGAGATTGCACCGATGCAGATGGATCGCGTCCCGCTCGAGTTGTCGGAGATTCCCTCCCGCAAGCTGCTCGTATTCACACCTGCCCAGCGTGAAGCGTTCGCGCGTCTACGCACTCTCGTTCTGGGCACAGAAAGCGTGCGCTGCCTCCTGCACGGCGTCACGGGCAGCGGCAAAACGGAGATCTACCTGCGGCTCATCGCTGAAGTGCTCCAGTCCGGGAACACCGCGATGCTGCTTGTGCCCGAGATCGGCCTGACTCCGATGCTGAGCCGGATTGCCGCGTCGCATTTTCCCGATCGGGTGGCTCTGCTGCACAGCGGCATGTCGCCCGGCGAGCGTTTCGACCAGTGGAACCGCATCCGCTCCGGCGCGGCGCAGGTGGTCGTGGGCACGCGTTCGGCCGTATTCGCGCCGATGGAAAAACTGCGTCTGATCGTGATCGACGAGGAACAGGATGCCTCCTACAAGCAGGACGAGTCGCCATGCTACCACGCGCGGGAGGTTGCCTGGCGCCGTCTGCAGCGCTCCGGCGGCGTTCTGCTGATGGGCTCGGCGACCCCTTCCGTGGAAACCTTCTACCATGCGCAGGACGGTTCGGATGTCCTCCGCATCACACTGCCGGAACGCATCGAAGCTCGTCCGCTGCCGAAAGTCGCCGTTGTGGACATGAGCATCGAGTTCCAGCGCCATGGCCGGAAGACGGTCGTCTCCGAACGGCTGCGCGGCGAATTGGAGGAGAACTTGCGCCGCGGCGAACAATCGATCGTCCTGCTCAATCGTCGTGGCTACTCGCGATCGCTCCTGTGCAGAGGTTGCGGGAACGTCTTTTCCTGCCCCGATTGCAGTATCTCCATGACATATCATCAGAAGGAAGGCCGTCTGATCTGTCATTATTGCGGCATCGAAAGGAAAACTCCGTCGGCCTGCAGCAGCTGTGGCGGCGAATATATCTACTTTGTCGGGGTGGGGACTGAGCAGCTGGAGGAGATCCTGCGCAACATGTTTCCAGGAGCGCGCCTGGCACGCGTCGATCGCGACACGACCCGGCGGCGCGGTGCACTGCGCAAGCTGCTGTTCGATTTTGCCGCGCACAAGCTGGATATGCTGGTGGGCACACAGATACTCGCCAAGGGGCACGATTTCCCCGATGTGACCCTCGTCGGGGTTGTTTCGGCTGATGCCGGGTTGTCCTTTCCGGATTTTCGCTCTGCCGAGCGGACTTTTCAATTGCTGACCCAGGTGTCCGGCAGAGCCGGGCGCGGCCAGGTTGCGGGCCGTGTCGTCATACAGTCATTTTACCCCGATCATTACGCGCTCCAGTTCGCACGCCGGCAGGATTACTGCGAGTTCCATCGGCGCGAGATCGAATTCCGCAGGCTGCTCGGGTATCCCCCGTTCCGCAGGCTGGTGCAGATCCTCATCAGTGCCGGAACCGCGGAGAAAGGGCTGCGTATCGGCGAGAAGGTCGCGGAGGAGGTGAAATCGACTGCAATCCGGCACGGAGCCAAATCCAGGGTGCAGGTTTTGGGCCCGGCTGCAGCCCCGCTGGAGAGGCTGCGCGGACGATACCGATTCCAGGTGCTGCTGAAGGCGGAACCGGGTGAACACTTGAGCTCGATTTTGCAGGAGGCATTCACCAACCTGGGTAAACGCAAGGTGCCTCTCAAGAGCATCCATGTCGACGTCGATCCGCTCTCTCTACTCTAGTCCGGCCTGCAGGAGCCGGCATGGCTGCTCTTTACGCACACGGTCTGTTTGGCAGTCAAGGCTCTGCTATTCTGGCTTATCGGGGTGTAGAAGGCTTATAATCTGGTGTCCGTGCCGCCATGATGCTCGACCGCCGGGATGCTCGTGAACATGTTACACGCAAGCGCAGCCTCAGCCTCGCTTTGCTCGTGACCTGCGCATGGTTTATCGTAGAGCTGGCGGCCGGTTTTTACACCAACAGCTTGGCCCTGCTTGCCGATGCGGCCCACATGCTGACCGACCTCGCGGCCCTCTCGCTGAGCCTGTTTGCGCTGACCATCTCCGCCCGCCCCGCCACCAACGAAAAAACGTATGGATACGTGAGGGCCGAGATTCTCGCGGCGCTCGCCAACGGCGTGATTCTGGTTCTGGTCGGCCTGTTTATCGCATACCAAGCCTATCATCGCCTGCTGCAACCGCCGCCGGTCAGGAGCACAATGATGCTGGCCGTTGCCAGCGTCGGCCTGGGAGCCAATCTGGTTGCCGCCAGGCTGCTCTCACACTCCGACCTGGAAAACCTGAATCTGCGTGGTGCGTTCCTCCATGTGCTCGGTGACATCATGGGGTCGCTGGGAGCAATCAGCGCGGGCATTATCATGTCGGTGTGGGGCTGGTTCCTCGCCGATCCTGTTGTCTCGCTCGTTGTCGCTGCGCTCATACTGTACAGTTCGTGGCGATTGATGCGGGACAGCGTCGACGTGCTGCTTGAGGGGACGCCACGGCACCTGGACATTGGCGCCATTCTGTCAGATCTGGGAAGCGTGGACGGCGTTCTCTCGGTGCACGAACTGCACGTTTGGTCCATCACCTCCGGGTTGCCGGCCATGAGCTGCCACATCGTGCTGCGGAGCGACGCCGACTCCTCCGCGGTGCTCAAGACACTCAGCCGTCTCATGCGCACCCGCCACCGCATCGAGCACACGACCATTCAGATCGAAAAAGATGAAGCCTTTGTGCCGGAGGTGCGCTGAGAGCGAGACTTTCCTCAACGTACAGGCCCACGCCGACTGAATCTTAACGTTTTTGATTGAAATTGCGCGGGGCCGGTTTAATATGAACCTATCGGTTAAAGCTACAAAATGAACTTTCTGCCCTAGAATTTCAGATGATGCTCCAATCCATCGGGCCGAAGGCCACACAAAGCTGACATGCAGACCTGGTTTGGACTGAAGATATGAACTCAGAAGCCCGCGGTGGTGGCGCCCTGGACAGGCCTGCGCCACAGTGCCGATGCGGGAATCACCGACAAACATGATCATGCCAAGAGCTTGGAGAGGCAAACCGTGAAAGAAAAAGAGGAGGGGAAACCTTCGGGTCCGCGCCGCGTTCCGGATGCAGACCAGGCGTGGATGGACGAGAACTTCGAACCCCTGACCGCACAATCGCTGGCTACTCTGCGTCAAGGGTATTCCTGGGTGCGTGAACTGGAGGTGCGATATCCCGGCTGGCGGCTCCACGCGGCCGCGAGCTTCGAATTTGCTCTGCCGAAAAAGAAGGCCGCCCAATCTAAAATCTGTCTGGTGGGCCTCGCCGGCGTGTACCTCAGGAGCCAGAAACCCTTCAATACTTCACCCGGTGTCGTGCCCCCGAATCTCAGGTCCATGGGTTTCCGCTCGCGTGGCGACTGGTCCATGCGCGAGATCCCCGTCGATTGCGACGCGAGGGATCTGGCCATCGCGCATGCGCATTACGACCACGCAGATGCGGACGAAGATATCAACTGCGTGTTTCCGCTGGCACGGCTGCGAGAGCTGGAAATCGAGGAATGGATCGGCAGCTGTGCGGAAGTTCACTACTCCCTCATGGGCTATGCGCCCGATGCTGCCCCGCTCATCGGAACGACGAGGAACGAGATCATCCCGCGGCTGCGAAGGCAGGGTGTGGATGCTGTGGTCGTATGCGGCGGCTGCGAGCTGAGTCACCAGTCGGGCGCGCTGATCCAGCGCGCCATCGAGGCGGAGGGAATCCCGACTGTCGGCGTCTCCGTGTGTCCCGACATCACTCATGAGCTGCTCGTGCCGCGCGCAGTGGCGCTGCGATTCCCGCTCGGCAATCCCTTCGGCGCCGCCATGGATGCGCCGATGCAGGAGCGGATTCTCAAGGACGCGCTGCAACTGCTCGAATCGGTCGAGACTCCCGGTCAGGTTCTGACGCTGCCTTACGAATGGGTCAGACTCTGAGATGGCAAGAACGCGGCCCGGACCGCAAAGATCCGCACGACTCCAGAGGTTCTGCCGCGGTTTATGCGCGGTCCGTGCGGGTTGCAGGGCAGGGAATTGCGGCCTCACGATAACGGAGGAACCGCCGGGGGGGGTGGCGGCGGTTGATAGTCCTGGGCGGGCCGCTCGATTTTCCGCTTCTCGAATACGGCGACACCGATCACTCCGCCCCCTGCCCCTATCAGGGAAAAGATCGCGATAGTCAGCAATGCGGCGAAGATCATCAGGACGACAATTGCGCTCCCCTGGGTCGGCATGGTGGCAAGGGCTTCGCGGAACCACTGCGGCAGGTTCGGTATCTCGCTGAGATTCCGGCGCGTCTCCTCGAACATCCCCATCCTGCCGCCGCTCAACAGGAACCCGAGGGAAATGCTGAAAAGGCAGTAAACCATCCCCCCGATCGCTCCCGTTAGAAGGCCGAGTCCGACTCCGCTGCCCAGCGTTACCGCCAGCGGGGAACTCTTCACATACAGGTGGGCCGCCAGGATCCCACCGCCAATCGTCCAGATACAGCAGCAAAGCTGGATTCCCGGAATGACCGAAACGATTCCCAGAAGCACACCCCCGATCAGCGCCGGCTTCAACATTCCATTCTCGTTCATGAAAGGCCTCCCAGAACGCCGGCATCGAAGCGTTTGCGCTTCCAGCGAGCTTCATGGATGAACTCTTCAAGAGCGGTCGACAGCAATAGCGAAAGCATGGCGCCAAAGACGAATCCCGTAGCGAGACGACTGAAGGGCGTATTCGTCCAGACTCCCAGGAAGGGACCCAGGGCATCCAGCAGAATCGGTGCGGCTGCACACGCAACCCAGAGCCTGCGCAGCTGCGGTGCATCCAGAATACGCGTGAGACGGAACGGCAGCAACGAAGCCAAGAACAATCCAAAGTAGATTCCCGAACAACGGTGGCAGACCGCCCACTGATGGCCGAGAAGGGTGAAGGAGCGGTCCGCATCCTGATGACACACGGGAGAAAAAAGCGCAAACAGCAGCGCGGCCGCCTGCGAATATCCCATGGCCCGCAGCAGCGGAGCGGCCAGAAAAGCGGCGCAGAGACCCGCCCAGAGAAGTGAGAGAATGACTCGTGGTGCAAGCGATGCCATGCGCGCCAGGCTATATTTCATAATTAAAACGACATTATAACCGATACGCGCGTTGTGCAGAGACTACATTCGCACCGCGCGGTAATTGAGATATCGCGGTCCCATTTGGAAAAGGAATGTGGCCACCGCGACCACGACAGCCGCTGCGGCGACGCTCGATCCGATGCAAATTCCTTTGTAGAGGCCCGGCCGTGAGAAACGCTGCTGGAACCGGATACAGCCCCGCGCCGCAAATTGCAACTCACATGAGTATTGCCGTCGGATGCGTGCCTCAGCCCTGTATTCAAAAGGCCGGGGGCATGCCTGCGCACTCGCGCCCACCGGCAAAAACAGCGGCGACAGCGCAATTACGAGTGTTGTCGTAATACGGATTTCCTGTTCTCCGCGACCACCACGGACGGGTGAAACGGCCCATGTGAGACAAGAACTCATACACAAGCTCTTGTGTTAGAAACCGGTCTCGACCCCAAATCTTGTGGAATATTTCCAAATACTACTTGACACCTAATTTTGATTCCTTTATACAAATGAACAGAATAAAGAGAGTGCGGATGCGAGTAGGATTGACGTTCAACCTGAAGCGAGGAGAGCCGGAGGAGGGGCAGGACCCTCCAAGTACCAGCCGCGAGGCGCAGGCCGAGTGGGACGACCAGGACACCGTGGATGCGGTTCTGGGAGCCCTTAGGGAGCGTCACGAGGTGATCCCGATCGATGCGGCCGAGGACCCCTACAACGCGCTTCGCGAGAGCCGCCCGGACATAGTTTTCAACATGGCCGAAGGGAGTTTCGGCCCCTGCCGCGAAGGGCACATCCCCTCAATTCTCGAATACCTCAACATTCCGTACACGGCGAGTGATCCGCTGACGTTGAATCTCTGTCTGGACAAGTCGCGCGCCAAGGAGATACTGGCCTATTACGGTCTGCCCACCGCGCGTTTCCGGGTTGTTGCGGACCGGAACCAGCCCTTCAACAGCCTCCATTTCCCGCTTCTGGTCAAGCCCCTATTCGAAGGCTCCAGCATCGGGATCCGTAATGACTCGCTGGTGGCAACCGTAGAGGACCTGCGGGCCAGAATCGCCTGGGTGCTTGAGCGCTTCCGGCAGCCGGCCTTGGTGGAGGAGTTCCTGGCGGGGCGCGAGTTCACGGTGGCCATCCTGGGAAACGGTGAGGATGCTCGTGTGCTTCCGATTGTCGAGATCCGGTTCGAGTCACTTCCGAAGGGGATGAATCCGATCTACTCATATGAGGCCAAATGGATCTGGGATCAGAGTTCAAATCCGCTGCAGATTTTCGAATGCCCCGCACGCATCAGCGCGGAAGCCAGGGCGGAGATCGAACGCATTTGCCTGGGTGCCTACCGAACCATGAGGTGCCGTGACTGGTGCCGCATCGACATTCGTCTCGATGCATCGAACTGCCCGCACATCCTGGAACTCAACCCATTGCCCGGGATTCTGCCTCGGCCGGAGGACAACTCGTGCTTCCCCAAAGCGGCGCGGGCTGCGGGAATGAATTACAACCAGCTGATCAATGCGGTTCTGGACATCGCGTGCCGGCGCTGCGGGCTAAACTGATGGTGAGATCCGACTGCATCATCCTGTACAACGCAGCCACCCTAAGGGAATTGCCGTGGTCGGAGGAGAAGGTCTATCCGGCCAATCTCATTCGCGAGGAGGTGGGTGCGATCGAGGAAAGTCTGCGCGAGTTGGGATACAGCCCATATGTGCTCGCGGTCGATCAGTTTTCGAAGGACCTGGTTTTGACCTTCTACCGCATGGCGCCGAGGTTTGTCTGGAACCTCTGCGAGGAGATTCAGGGGGACTGCAACCTCGAAATGTGCATCGCCGGGATGCTCGAGCTCATGAACATTCCGTATACCGGATCGGGACCGCTGGCTCTGGGTCTGGCATTGAACAAGTTCCGGGTCAAGCAGGTTCTGCAGTCGACCGGAATCCCGGTGCCGCGCGGATATCTGTGTGCCCTGGGCCAGCGGCTCAGGCCGCGGGCGAAGCGCCGATTCCCGGTCATCGTCAAGCCGGTGCATGAGGACGCCAGCCTGGGCATCAACTCCAAGTCGGTATGCCACGATCTCGCCCAGTTGCAGAAGCAGGTCGCTTACATCCATGATGTTTATCAGCAGGATGCTCTGGTCGATGAGTATCTGGAGGGGAGGGAATTCAACGTCGCTGTTCTGGGCGACCGGGAGCCGCAGGCGCTGCCGATCTCGGAGATCGATTTCAGCCGGATGCCGGCGGATGAGCCGCGGATCGTGAGCTACCGTGCGAAGTGGGATGAGGAGAGCATTGTCTGTCAATGCACGGTGCCGGTATGTCCTGCGGAGATACCGGCGCGCCTGGAAAACCGGATCAAGCTCATCGCCCTGAGAAGCAGCAAGTGCATCGGGTGCCGGGATTATGCCCGTATCGACATGAGGACGGACGCCGACGGGAACATCTATGTGCTCGAAGTCAATCCGAATCCCGATCTCTCTCCGCAGGCAGGATTTGTGCGTGCGGCGCGGGCTGCGGGAATGACTTACACTGACCTGGTTGCTCGGATCACTCAATCGGCCTTGGAACGAGGCACAAAGGTTCCCACCACTGCCTATGCCTGCTCCTGACTCTCATATACATTCGATTCGCAACCTGATCGCGGGCGACCGCCCAGCTGTCGCCCGGATCATAAGAGACGTCGGCAACTTCAGCCCGGCCGAGATCGACTGTGCGCTGGAGCTTGTGGATACCTACCTCAGCGACCCCGATCAGAAGGACTATCGAATTGTCGTCGCCGAATGCGAGGGCGGGGACACGTGCGGTTATGCCTGCTGGGGACCGACCCCGCTCACCAAGGGAACCTTTGATCTCTACTGGATTGCTACCCATCCCGGAACTCAGGGGCGGGGTGTCGGGCGAGCGCTAATGCATTACGTCGAAAACAGAGTAGGCGAGGAACGTGGAAGGCTTCTCGTGCTTGAGACTTCTTCCAAGGAATCCTACGGCAAGACCGTCGGATTCTATCGCCGCCTGGGTTACCAAGAGGCGTCGCGGATACCGGATTTCTACGACGTCGGTGACGACAAGCTGATTTTTGTCAAGAGATTTTCCCGGTAAGGAGAGGTTTGGTCCATGGAACAGTGGATGCTTGATCTGCGCAACAGCGTCACCAAAGGAGAAACCATCAGCGAAGATTTCGACGCCGATGTTGATGGCATCAACGAGGCCCGCGCCGTCTATCCCATGAGGATTCCGCGCTATTACTACAATCTGATTCGGGAGAAGGGTGATCCCATCTGGATGCAGTCGATCGCATCCATTCAGGAGCTGCAGGACGTCGACGCCCCGGAAGATCCGCTGCATGAGGACGATGACAGCCCGGTTACCCGTCTCACCCATCGCTACCCCGATCGCGTGCTGCTTCTGATCACCGACCGATGCCCGATGTACTGTCGGTTCTGCACGCGCAAGAGAATGGTGGGCCGCACCAGCGACATTACGGAGCGGACCATTGCCATCGGCATCGAATATATCCGGGCGCACCCGGAGATCCGCGACGTTCTGCTTTCGGGCGGCGACCCGTTGATGGTCAACGACGAAAAGCTGGAGAGCATCATTTCCAGGCTGCGCGCCATCCCGCACGTGGAGATCATCCGCATCGGAACCCGGTTCCCGTGTGTTCTCCCCAGCCGGATCACCGACGACCTCTGCAACATGCTGAAGAAGTATCATCCCATATACCTCAACACCCATTTTAACCACCCGCGCGAGGTGACGCCCCAGGCCAAGGCAGCCTGCGAGCGCCTCGCGAATGCCGGAATTCCGGTCGGCTGCCAGACGGTGCTGTTGCGGGGAGTCAACGACGATCCTGAAACCATCAAGGAGCTCATGCACAAGCTTCTGATGATGCGCGTGCGCCCTTACTACCTCTACCAATCCGATCTCACGCGCGGCACCAACCATTTTCGCACGCGCGTGGAAATGGGCCTTCAGATCATGCAGGCGTTGCGGGGTTACACCACCGGCTTTGCCGTGCCTCAATTCGTGATCGATGCTCCGGGCGGCGGCGGCAAAATCCCGCTGATGCCGGAATATGTCGTCGATTTCGGCGAGCGCGAAATTGTGCTGAGAAATTTCGAAGGCAGGCTGTACCGGTACCCGCAGCCCGCGGAAGAGTATGTGCGGGATGTGCGCGAGATCGAGGTGATCAACTTCTAAGGATCTCGACGAAGAGATCGCGCTGCAGCCAAATCAACAACCACGAAACCCACAGAGATTTCTTGTGTGGCGCGTGTGTTTGGTGGTGCCTGATAGTGCCGGCTGCGCCATATCGCTTGCCTCTGCCGCAACAGGCTGGTAAGCTTGCCCACGGAAAATCGAAGACTCGATCGTGGCTGGAGAGGGGTGTATGAAATTCATTTTCGTGACCGGAGGGGTGCTTTCTTCGCTGGGCAAAGGATTGGCGAGTGCTTCCATCGGCGCCTTGCTCGAGGCTCGCGGATACAGGATCAACTTCCTCAAGCTCGATCCTTACATCAATGTCGATCCGGGCACGATGAGTCCGTTCCAGCACGGCGAGGTCTATGTCACCGACGACGGGGCCGAGACCGATCTCGACCTGGGACATTATGAGCGCTTCACCAATGTGCGCCTGACGCGGGATAACAACTCGACTACCGGCAAGATCTACCTCAACGTCATCGAGAAGGAACGCAAGGGGGAATTTCTCGGCAAAACCGTCCAGGTGATTCCTCACATCACCAACGAGATCAAAAATACCATCCGGCGTGTGGGGCAGGATGTGGATGTGGCGATCGTTGAGATCGGCGGTACCGTGGGCGACATCGAGAGCCTCCCGTTCCTCGAATCGATCCGTCAGCTGAGAAACGAGGTCGGGCGCGAGAATTCGATCTTCATTCACCTGACGCTCGTGCCTTTTATCGCGACCTCGGGCGAGCTCAAAACCAAGCCCACCCAGCACAGCGTCAAGGAGCTGAGAGAAATCGGTATCCAGCCCGACATCCTCCTCTGCCGCACGGATCGCCTGCTGCCGCGTGAAATCAAGGCAAAGATCGCTCTGTTCTGCAACGTTTCCGAGAAGGATGTCATCACCGCGCTCGATGTCAAGAATATCTACGAAGTTCCGCTCGTGCTGCACAGTGAAGGGCTCGATGGCGCGATCGTACGCTATCTGAGCTTGCCGGTGCATGAGCCGGATCTCAGTCCCTGGAAGGAACTGTTGCACCGCGATCATCACCCCGAGGACACCGTTCGGATCGGAATCGTCGGCAAGTACGTGGAGTATGAGGACTCCTACAAGAGTCTGAACGAGGCGCTCTATCACGGCGGGCTCGCAAACCGGGTGCAGGTGCGCCTCAAATGGATCGAGTCCGAAGGGCTTCTGGACGAAACCCTGGATGCGCAGCTGGCGGGCTACGACGCGATTCTGGTTCCGGGCGGCTTCGGCAAGCGCGGCATCGACGGCATGCTGCGCGCGATCCGGTACGCCCGCACCCACGAGATGCCCTTCTTCGGCATTTGCCTCGGTATGGAGTGTGGCGTGATCGAGTTCGCGCGCAATGTCTGCAGTCTTCAGGCGGACAGCTCGGAGTTCGATCCCGCCGCACCGCATCGCGTCTTTTACATGCTGCGTGAGCTGCTGGGATCGGACATCATGGGCGGAAACATGCGGCTGGGTGCCTTCCCATGCATCCTGGACGACGACTCACTTGCGTACGGCATCTATGGAAAGAAGGAGATCTCCGAACGGCACCGCCATCGTTATGAATTCAACCGCGAGTATGAGGAGATTCTGTCGAGTTACGGCATGAAGTTTTCGGGCAACTCACCCGACCGCAATTTCGTCGAGATCATGGAACTGCCTGGACATCCGTGGTTCCTCGGCTGTCAGTTCCATCCAGAGTTCAAGTCCAAGCCCTTGCAGCCTCACCCGTTGTTTGCCAGCTTCATCGCTGCCGCACTGCGATTCAAACAGGAGCGCGAAGCAGCCCGGCCGCTGGAGCGCGACATCGAAGTCAGAGAGACCCGGATCTAGGCGCTCCCCAAATCGGGACCGCGGATAGAAACAGCTGCGTGCTGGTGCTGATCTGCACCCAGTTTCGATCTCAAACGTCGGGAAACATGAATTCCGTCAAGGTCGGCAGCCTGAAGCTCGGTCGCGGCTCGCAGCCGTTTTTTATCGCCGGGCCGTGCGTGATTGAAAGCGAAAAACACTGCCTCAAAATGGCGGAACGCCTGGCTGCAATCGCCTCCCGGTTAGGTATCGACCTGATCTTCAAGGCATCCTTCGATAAAGCCAACCGCACCTCGGCGGACTCGTTCCGGGGGCCGGGGCTGGTCGAAGGTCTGCGCATTCTGGAAAAGGCGCGCGCCGTCAGCGGCCTTCCGGTTCTCAGCGATGTGCACGAATCGAACCAGGTCAGCGCCGCTGCCGATGTCCTGGACATCCTGCAAATTCCCGCCTTCCTCTGCCGGCAGACCGATCTGATTCTAGCTGCGGCAAAGAGTGGCCGGGCGGTCAACCTCAAAAAAGGACAGTTCCTCTCGCCCCAGGAGATGCGCAAGGCCCTCGAAAAGGCGCGGGGAACAGGCAACCGCAACATTATGCTGACCGAACGGGGCACATTTTTCGGCTACAATAATCTGGTGGTCGATTTCCGTTCCCTCGTAATCATGCGCTCCTTCGGGCAACCGGTGGTTTTCGACGTGACGCACAGCGTGCAGATACCGGGAGGGAGAGGGGACAGTTCGGGCGGGCAGGCCGAGTTCATCGCCTACCTCGCGCGCGCCGGAGCCGCAGTCGGGGTGGATGGCTTCTTTACCGAGGTGCATGATCATCCCGAGGAGGCCTTGTCGGATGGGCCGAACGCGCTGACTCTTCGTGCGTTTCCGCGGCTCGTCCAGGAATTGCTCGAGATCCGCGCTGCGGTTCGGAGGAAATCATGAAGGTCATGTCTGATGCTGCGCTGGCGACCGCCATCCGCGTACTCGAACTCGAAGCGGAAGCCGTGCGCACTCTGGTGCCTCGTCTGAACAGCTCGTTTGTGCGCGCTGTCGAGATCGCCGCTGCCTGCACCGGGAAAATTGCCGTAACCGGCATGGGCAAGTCCGGCCTCATCTGCAAGAAGATCGCAGCCACCTTGAGCAGCACGGGCTCGCCTGCGATCTTTCTGCATGCGGCCGAGGCCATGCACGGTGATCTGGGCCTGCTTGGCCTGAACGACGTTGTGCTGGCGGTATCCAAGAGCGGTGAAACAGGAGAAATCCTCCAGATTCTCAATGTCGTGAAGCGCCTCGGGCTGCCTCTGATCGCCATATCCGGCGATCCCGGGTCCACCTTGGCGCGCTTGGCGGAAGTGAACCTGGATGTGAGTGTTGCCGAAGAGGCCTGTCCTTTCGGCCTCGCGCCTACGACCAGTACCGCCGCAGCTCTGGCGATGGGAGATGCACTGGCCATGGCGCTGATGGAGAGCAAGGGATTCCGGCTGGAAGATTTTGCTCACTTTCATCCAGCGGGCAGCATCGGGAAGAAGCTGCTCCGGGTTGGCGAACTGATGCACCGCGGAGAGGCGATTCCGATCGTCGGCGAAGCGACGCCGATGAGTGAGGTCATTTACGAGATGTCGTGCAAAAAGCTCGGCATGACCGCCGTGGCGGATGCCGACGGCAAGCTGGCGGGTGTGATTTCGGACGGCGACCTGCGGCGGTTGCTGCAGCGAGCTCCCGATCCGCTTCGGCTCAAAGCGGGCGAGTGCATGACACGAAGTCCGAAGACGATCTCCGCCGAACAGGCAGCCACCGCAGCGCTGGCAAAAATGGAGGAGCTGAAAATCACCAGTCTGGTCGTGGTCGATGCCGGGCAGTACATTTTGGGCGTGATCCACATTCACGACCTCTGGCGCACCCAGATGTTTTGACAGAATCCCGTACCGGACCTTGCAGGCGCGGGCGTCTTGGATGGTTCAACGCACCGGAAGCGCGACGAGATATCGGCAGCACGCGCTCTGGAGCCCATTGACTTGGTGAAGTCCGATTCGCTAGTATGACGCAGACCTTTGAAGTGAGCGGGAGTAATTCAGCGGTAGTATTTTCCAGCCCCAAGTAAGAAAAACCATAAACAATTAACAGTAACAACCGCCAGTGTTTACGGCCTTCCTGTTTTTGGATGTTTACCTGATTTTTGCCGGTTCTTGTTTATTTTTGTTGTACAGTTGTTGTACGCGTGATATTCTCTAAGGTGAATTACATACAAAGGCGGTTGTTATTCGCCATCGAGGTGAATCGTGAAGATCAGCCTTCGAGAACGCAAGACGGCGGCCGGCACCCGGACCTTATACCTGGACTTTTACGACCGCGGCCGCCGGCAACTGGAGTATCTCAATCTTTACCTCACCGGAAACCCAAAGCAGGACAAGCGGACCCGCGAGCTGGCCGGGGACATCCTCGCAAAGCGCCGGCTCGAGCATGTGCAAGGGGAGCACGGATTCCCCTCGCCAACGCGGCAACAGGATGATTTCCTGGCCTACTGCAGGACGATCGCAGAAACGAAGCGGGCCCCTAATACCCAGCTGGTATGGCAAAACGCTATCCAGCACCTGGAGGCCTTCGCGGACGGGTCTCTTTCTTTTGACCGGCTCACCGAGGAATACGTCCGCTCATTCCGCGACTACCTTCTTTCACGACTGAAACAGAACTCCGCGGGGGTGTACCTGGCCCGGATCCAGACGGCGCTGCATCAGGCCGTCCACGACAAGATCCTGACCCGCAACCCCGGCGATGGTATCGGGATCAAAAAGCAGGAAAACCGGCGCGAGTTTCTCACACTGAAGGAATTGCAACTGTTGGAGCGGACCGAGTGTGGCAACCAGGCCGTCAAGGACGCCTTCCTGTTTTCCGGTTTCTGCGGACTGCGCTATTCCGATGTGCGAGCCCTGACATGGGACAAGGTGCACAAGGCCGGGCCGCACTACTCGATTGACTTCATCATGGTCAAGACTGGCTCACCGGAACAGTTGCCACTATCCAGGCAGGCAGGGAAGATCCTCGGAGCGCAGAAAGGCCAGGAGTACTCGCCCAACATCACCGGCGAAGCAAACCCGGACGCGGTATTCAAACTGCCGGCGCAGCAAAGCATCGACAAGGCAATCAAGCGCTGGGTAAAGCGCGCGGGGATCGCAAAACGCGTTTCATTCCACACCGCGCGGCACTCGTTCGCAACCATGGGGCTCACCTATGGCATGGACATTTACACCATGTCGAAGCTGCTGGGCCATCGGGACCTAAGCACAACCGAGATTTACGCGAAGATCGTTGACGCGAAAAAGAGACAGGCAGTTGACCTTATACCGAACTTGAGCGACGGAAAGCGAAAATCCAATGTCAAAAAAGACTGATCTGCAATATCGGCGTCGCTGGGGAATCCCGGACTGGCGCAACAGCAAGGCATACCCGGCAAGCCTGCCGGACGAACTCTGGCGTTGGGAATTTCTTCGCCGGTGTGACGATTACCGCCAGGACTGGGAGCGAGAACACAAAAGGACGGTTGAATGGTACAGCAAACACACGTACCAAGAATGGATGTCACCCAATCCAAATTCCGACCTGGAATCACCAGGACCAATAGAGCCAGGAAATTTTGATTGTGATCCCGGGAGCGAGGAATTCGTTGTTTACATGAAACACTCGGTCAAAAAATATCGCATGCCAGTGCTCATCAATCCGGCCGTGGCGCGGCCGCGCAATCTGGGATTCTGGTCGGTCCATCTAATTGAGGCTGGGGATTACGTGTTCGCTCCCATGGCACTTGCGCTGGACCCAAACGCAAGCCTTGAGGCGCATATCGAAATTCTCAAGATTGGATTAAAACAAGTCGGCCAAAACAAGGATAAACCCCATGTTCCGGATTGGGCCAAGTATCTCCGCACGCTGGACGCAAAAGCGGTTGGCGCAAAAAATGATGAAATTCTGCTCGTACTCGAACCTAAAAAGATGGCCTACAATTCGGGTACGCCCGCCAATGACTGGATGAGAGCGGCAACAAAACTGCAGGAGAGACTGATCCGACCTACGAAATAAGCCTGCCCTATATTTCAGATACCTATCCTTTTTGATGTTTGAAATACTTGCGCTTGCTAACAGGAGGCGCGCGAGTATGACGGAAAAGCAAATAACCCGGATCGAAGCAAAGCTGGATCGCATCATCAGCTTGGCACTGCGGACTGGTGCGGAGAACGCGGGCCCGTTCGATCTGGAGTCCGCGGCAAAGTACCTGGAAATCAGCAAAAGCCATCTGTACCAGCTGACGTCAAAGAACCTCATCGCACACTTCAAACCCGCTGGCAAAAAAATCTATTTCGACAAGGCAGACCTGGACGAGTACCTGAGGCGAAACCGGATCCGGCCGCAGTGGGAAGCTGAATCGGCCGCGGCGCGAGCGTAGTGGCATGTCCGAAAATAAAACGGCCCGGCGCGAACCGGGCCAAAACCTAAAGGATGGACAAATGAATTCTACAAAAACCGATTCTGAATCGCAAGAAAAACCTCCAATTCCAGAAAAGGCCGATTATTTCGGCGGTTGCCCGTGGTGTGCGGGCACTGATGGGATCGTGTTCCAGGTTGATCGCGATGAAAGGTACTACGAAGATTGGTTTGTCTGCAATGCCCATCGCACCCGCTGGGCTATCGGCAATGTGATCTCCTGGCATCCCGAGCTCATCCCTCTGGAAAAAGTCCGAGCCGATTGGAACAGGGTCAAAGATTATGTGGACGTCACAACCCTGGCGCTGCCTGAAGGCAGCTACGTTCCCGAGCCTGGCTTCGTTGCGGTCCCGTTGCCCTCATGGATCCAGGCTCATGCCAGGCAGACGATGGTTGACCACCTGCAACAGAAGAACGTGGAAGACGGCCTTCGCCACATAAGGCTGGCTGCGGAACTAGAGCTTATCAGTGATCTCCCCGATGAAACCCCATGGACTGAGGCCTGCGAGATTTTGAAACAACGGCTTGCGGAGCGGCGATCGTGATCGACTCACACGACCTGCCAACCTGGGATTCGATCTTCCACGGCGAGGGCCTCAAGTCCTTGCGCCGCGGCCGGGGGGCCTGTCCATTCTGTGACTCCAGCACGGGCTTCTCGTGCCACGACGAAAAGGGCTTCAACTGCTTTGCCTGTGCCGAACATGGGGACAAGATCGCTTTCGTTCAAAAACTTCGCGGATGCGATTTTGTATCAGCATTGAAATATTTCGGCCTTGAACCCGGAAAGCCGCCGGCGCCGGATCCTGAAATCCTCCGCCGGCGCGCGATCAAGGAAGGTCTACAAACCTGGGCCCGTGAACTGGGCCGCGAGCTGCGCGACGAATATCTCGGGCGCTTCGGTCTTGAGGCCGCGGCTCTGCAGCGTCTGCACCGCGATGCGCAGGATGAGCGCGCCTGGACCTGGCTGGCTGCGGCATATCGAGGTCTCGACCAGGTGGAGTACCTGCTCGACCAGATTGACATTGGAACCGAGAGCCAACAGATCAACGCCTACCGTGAGTGGAGGGCGGCGGCATGACGATGCCTCAGTGTGATCCCCTCAAGAGCCTGGAGCCGGAGGTAGGCGACGAGCTTGCCGCGATCGCTGGGCCCCCACCACTGCACGCTGTGGCGCCATCCGTAGCCCAATGGCCGGAACCGCCGGCGCCTGAAGCATACCACGGCCTCGCTGGCGAGATAGTTCGCGCCCTCGGGCCAGCCACGGAGGCCGATCCTGTGGCGCTGCTGTCGCAAGTGCTCGTCGCGGCCGGATCCATGATCGGCCGCGGCCCTTGCTACCTCGTAGAGGGCGACCGTCACGCGGCAAATTTGTATGTGGTTCTGGTGGGCGCCACCGCGAAGGGCAGAAAGGGAACCTCCTGGGGGCGGGTGCGCTCGCTCTGCGCTCAGGTCGACGCAGCGTATGATCGAGAGCACATCCACCATGGGCTATCTTCTGGCGAGGGGCTCGTATGGCTCGTGCGAGACGCGATCGAGGAGCAGGAGCCGATCCGCGACCATGGCCGCGTCACGGACTACCAAACCGTTACCCGGGATCCCGGGGTCACGGACAAGCGCTTGCTCGTCGTTGAACCTGAGTATGCCAGCGTGCTGCGAGTCATAGCCCGCGAGGGCAACACCCTGTCCGCGCGGATCCGCGAGGCCTGGGACGATGGACAACTGCGGCTCGCCACGAAAAACAATCCCCTCCGGGCCACAGATGCGCACATTTCAATCATCGGGCACATCACGCGCGACGAGGTGCGCCGCTATCTCGATCGGACGGAACTTGGCAATGGCTTCGCAAATCGGCATTTGTGGCTGTGCGTGCGCCGCGCGCGCATCCTACCCGATGGTGGCACACCCGATGGGGACCTGGCTGCGCTGCAGTTGCGGCTGATGCAGGCCGTGGAACATTCCCGCGCGGTCGGCCCGATGCATCGCTCTGACGACGGCCGCGCCGTCTGGCATGAAATCTACGCGGATCTTTCCGAAGGGCACCCTGGGCTCTTGGGTGCCGCGACATCGCGGGCCGAGGCACAGGTGCTCAGGCTGTCGATGTTGTATGCCTTGTTGGATCTCTCGCAGGCTATCCGTGGTGAGCACGTCCGAGCCGCGGCGGCCCTGTGGGAATATGCCGAGGCCTCCGCGCGATATGTCTTCGGCGCAGAGTTGGGCGATCCTGTGGCGGATGAGATTCTCCGCGCCCTGCGCTCTGTCGCGGAGGGGATGAGTCGTACGCAGATCTCCGGGTTATTTGCTCGGAACAAGTCCGCCGGCGAAATCGACCGGGCGCTTACGATGCTGGCTGACACGGGCAGCGCGGTGTCGAGGACGGAACAGACTGCCGGTCGGCCCGTGGTCCGCTGGTTGGCCGTAGGGGCGAGGGGGCATAGTGCTACGCGCGATTAGTTCGTTTCTTTCGTTTCTTTCGTACTGCGCTACCCCTGTCAGAGCTGCATTGGACAGTGCAGGGACTTACGAAAGAAACGAAAGATACGCAGAAAGCACGGAGAAGTGACACATGGGGCGCTACGTCGACGCTGCAAACCGGGTGTTAGTCGGTACTCAAAGACCCGATGTCATCGATGGTCACGAGGTCGCAGAGATCCTATGGGAGACTCCGAAGATGGTTGTCTTCCGCGATCCCGAGGGCCGATTGTGGCGCCGCGTGCATTCCTGGGGCATGACCTGGCCGGTAGTGGTCACGGAGGCCAAGCAATGAACCCGCAACCGACACTGCTTGAGGACCAGAAGCCGCGGATCCGCCGGCTGAAAGTAAGAGTGCGGCGCACTCCTGGCCAACGCTTTCAGAATCGCGTTGAACTTGTGCTGCGGGCCTTCGGGGCTGGCTCGCGCATCGTGGCCAAGGAAGGGCGAAAAGATGATAGGCGCTAACTGTTGCAGGGGCAAGGCTTGGGTCCTACTGGAGGCCAAGCGCCCTCGGGTGGAATGTGTGGCACAACTTCCCGAGGCGAAGGGGTCCGAAACCCAGGAAATCGGAAAATCCGGTGAGGCTCGATGAAAAAGACAAGGCTTAAAAATCCAACCATGGAGACGGCGAAGGAATACGCGGGGCACCGCGGCGTGACTCCGAGTGCCGTCACCAAGTGGAAACAAAAAAGACTCCTCGTTTTGAAGAATGGCCGCATCGACGTTGCTGCATCGGATGCCATTCTTGACCGGATGGAGCAGGGATTTGAAGAAGGGTGCGACCCCAAAAATTACAACGAGGCCGTTTTCATGAAGGAAACCTTCCTTGCCAAACTTCGCCGGCTGGAGTTTCTCCAGAAGGCAAGCGAGCTGATCGAACAAGCCACGGTCAAGAACACCCTGACTAACATTTTCGCGCAGCACAAAGACGGACTCTTGACGATTCCAGAGCGGCTGTCTGCTCCGCTGGCGATCGAAACGGATCCGGCAAAGGTGCGTCAACTTTTATCAACGGAAATTCTCGGACACTTAAATGGACTCGCCGACGCTCTCGAAGGCAAATGAAATCCGGGGAATTGTGGCCCGCGCAATCCGGCCGGAACCGCTGTTGACGGTTTCTGAATGGGCGGATCGCTATCGAATCCTGAGCCACACTTCGGCCGGCGAGCCCGGCAAATGGCGGACTTCCAGAGTCCCGTTCATGCGCGAAGTAATGGACAGCATGAGCCCGAATGGTGGTAGCGAGCGAACCGTGTTCGTTAAGCCTTCACAGATCGGCGGATCTGAGGCGCTTCTAAACCTGCTGGGGCTCGTCATTCACCTTGCACCTGGCCCAGCGCTTCTGGTCCAGCCCACGGTCGAATTGGCCGCACGTTTTTCAAAGCAGCGCGTTACATCACTGATCCAAACTACGCCCGAGCTCCGAGACCGCATCTGCAGGACCGAGACGCGCGCCGCTGACAATACCATTCAGACAAAATCGTTTCCTGGCGGATATGCTGCGTTTTGCGGAGCAAACAGCGCGGCAGGGCTTCGCAGCATGCCGGCGCGTTACATCATCCTTGACGAAGTGGACGCCTACCCCGCGAGCGCGATGGGCGCGGCCGGCGCTGAAGGCGGATCGGTAGCTGAGGGCGACCCTTGTGATTTGGCAATCGCACGCAGCGAGACGTTTGCCAATCGCAAAATCTGCATGATCTCCACTCCAACGGTAAAGGGCGTGTCCCGGATCGAGGCCGCGTACAAGGAAAGCGACAAACGCCAATATTGGGTTCCATGTCCGCATTGCCAGGGATTTCAGACGCTGAAATGGAGCGGCGTTGAATGGCCGCAAGGGAAGCCGGCAGAGGCCTTTTACAAATGTGAGTTGTGCAACGGCAAAATCGAGGACCGACACAAGCCGGCTATGCTGGAGCGCGGGGAATGGCGGGCGGAATCACCGGGGGAAGGCCGGGCGGCTGGGTTTCACATTAACGCCCTGGCTTCCCCATGGACGACCTGGCCGAAGTTGGCCGCCAATTTCATCAGAGCGAGTAAGAGCCCGGAACGTCTCCGAGTTTTTATCAACACAGTCCTGGCGGAATCCTGGGAGGAACCACATTCGGAAAAGCTCGACGTCGAACTCCTCTTGTCGAGACGGGAGCCATTTGGCGCGACGCTGCCGGCAGGGGTGGCGCTTTTGACCGCGGGCGTGGACGTCCAAACGGATCGCCTCGAGGTTGGCGTTTTTGGCTGGGGGCGTGATGAAGAGTGCTGGCAGATCCAATACAACATCATCCGCGGCGATCCGATGCGGCCGGAGGTTTGGCGAGACCTTGACCGGATTCTGACCTCGGAATTTACGCACGAATTCGGCGCGAAACTCCTGATCTCTGCGTGCTGCGTTGACTCGGGATATGCAACCGCGGCCGTCTATCAGTTCACTCGGGATAGGCTTCGCCGGCGCGTCTATGCCATCAAGGGCCAAGCCGGGCGTCATCCCGTTTGGCCGCGGAGAGCGGGCCGCGGGAAGGATAAAAGCCCCATGTTCATTGTGGGCGTTGACCCCTGCAAAGATTGGATCGCAAGCCATTTGAGGATTCTCGATCCGGGTCCGGGCTTTATGCACTTTCCGATGACGGCAGATCGTAGCTTTTTCGAGCAGCTCACAAGCGAGACGGTGAGGGTCCGATACTCGAAAGGCTTTGCGGTCCGGGAGTGGTTCAAAGCGCCGGGAGTACGAAATGAAGTCCTGGACGTTGCGTGCTACAACTTCGCTGCGCTCCAAAGCCTCCACATGTCCGGGATAAAGCTGAACGCGCACGCGGACAGGATGGACGCCTTGAGATCCAAAGAGTTGACCGCCGCAAGTCAGGATCCAGATGAAAAAGCACGGCTCGGCCTGGCGTTAAATCGCGAGCGCAATGAGTCCTTTTTGGGCGAGAGAACACGGGGCTGGCTCGGCGATCCCGGGCGGGGCGGCTGGCTTAATCGCTGACAATGAGGAGGGGTCATGTTTACTAACTTCGACTTCGGAAAGGGGAACTGAAATGCGAAATCTATTGCTTGAAGAGAGACAACTGAGGCAGGAAAAAACGAAAAAACTTTGTCGGGCGCATGAGCTGCTGGCCGACGCTCGCGCGGCGGGTGCATTCACTCCTGATGCCGAAGCGGAGTACACCCGCTTGAAAAGAGAAGTCGGGTTGATTAACTCAGAGCTGGACAGCGAAACTTTTGCAGACAGTGCCAAGGTATACGCGCTTGGCGCCTATTTCCTGAGCCAGGTGAACGCATGACGGAAACCCTAGAGGCACAACTCGCCAATGCAAAAGCGGAACTTCTCAGGGAAGCGCAAGGCCGCGCGCTCATCGATTGCGGCGGGCCCTGGGCGGAACAAATTTTTTACGAAACCGCTCCAGAGGCCGATTCGATCGCCGGAGTGAGTTTTCACGAGGCTGGACACTATGTCGTGGCTGAACTCGTTGGTCTGCCTGCGGTGATGATCCAAGTGAGACTCTGTGCCGATCGCCACCTGCGCGGGGTTGTGTCTCCCACCTGGGATTTTATGGATCCCGATCCCGAGCAAACCGACGCAGTCAATCTGGGGTCGCGGATACAACTTTGCGGAACCGTCGGAATTCATCTCGACCTGGACGAAATTCTCGCACGGGCCGGAGTAATGATTCGTGATAATTGGCCGCGCGTTCAGAGAATCGGTGCACATCTGGAAAGCCTCTGCCGCACGCAAACGGGCCCCACTTGGCGTGTTGTCATTTCGGCGCAAACAATAGATCGGTTGTTTTGGCCGGAGGCAGCATGGGTTGAGTGGTATGGGAGGGGAATATGCGCCTGAGGGGGCTGCGCCGAAAAATTCGAAATCAGGTCCGCGCGCTTTGGCTGCGCATCACCCGGCTTTATGCGGCACCGTTTGCGCGCTGGCGTAAGGCGCATGAGGCTAAGCAAATCTTTCGTGCAGCAAAAGCGCAAGTCGAATTTCACCGGGGCCTGACGTTAGATGCGGAACGGCAACGGGCGATGAACGAACAATGGTTGCAGCGGCGGTATCGAGACCGCTAAAGGAGATGAAATGCTATTTGCAAAAAAGGACGAGGCGAAAAAATGGATTGCCAAGGTGAGGGAACTTCAAAAAGTGCGAGCGGACCTGCAGCGCGAATTTGCTGCGATTCGGCCCAAGTGGCACGAGGCGCAACGCGAAGCTGAGCAGCTGGAATCGCTACGCCTCGCCAAAGACGGCAGTTATTCCCGCCAGGTTTGTGAAGAACTTTGGGCCGAACGCGACGCGGTTCATAAGGCGGAGCTCGAGGCGGCTATTGCCCGTCGTGACGCGTTGACGGCGGATCTTGTGCCGCAGCTGCGGGCAACGAAGGACAAGCTCCATCGCGCGTTGAGCGCGGTTTGTGGCTCCTTTGGCAACGTTGTTGGCGCCGTGTGTGCTCAACTCCCGGAGAACTCGGAATTGAGAACCGAACTGGCAGCGGTGCTCCGGCAGTGCGAGGCGTGCGAGGATCCAACTGAAATCATTTTGACAATCACCAAGTGGATCGAGCGCCTCGAGGAATCGGAATCCGTCTCAATGCCGTTTTACCGTTTTGATCGGGTCCTTGCGGCGGCTCTTGGCCAAATGTAGTAGTCAAACAACAGGAGGCACGAAATGAAGTGGGAATATCGTTTCGAGGTTTTGGACGAGATGGCAGACCTCAATCCGTTGGGCGCCCTGGGCTGGGAACTGATCGCAGGCGTTAAGCGCCCGGACGGACTCATGGTTTTTCAGTTTCGCCGGGCGATTGCCGAAGGCGCAACAGATTCGCCAGCGGCTATCGCTTAAGCCAAACCGCCCGGCTGCAGTCACCGGGCACCGTGGGCCTGGCTGCGCATAAGCGCAGGGTCATGAGGCACCCCCTCCGGCCGGGCCTGCGGCAAAAAATTCCAGCGGGCTCAGTCTTCGGTGACTGGGCCCGCTGGAACGGATGCGGCAAACGCCACATTAGGCAACCTGGCCCCCGACGTGAGCAGCGCTGGGGACGCGGATTTCGGTCATACATCGCTGCCCGCTCGAAGGGCGATCGTTCAACCTGAGCCTCTACAGAGCAGAGTTTTCGAGGGCGAAGGCTGCATTGTGATAGAATCAGACCCCATCGGACCTCAAAGGAGCAGGGCATGAAAAAACAAGAGCATGAGCGAACGCTTGGAGAACTCTTCAAGTCCACAGAAGACGCGATCACGGAACCGTACGAGGTGGTTCGAACAATCGGGTTTCAGCTAGAGGCCAAAGGTGGGTCCAGGAAGTTCCGGCTGGAAGCAATCAAACGTCCCGGGAAGGAATCATCAAGCGTTCTCGTGTGGCAGATAAAAGAGAACGGTACATTACAGTCCTATCACGTCAGACAACCTACCCTTGACAGGGTTCATCCCGATCTGGCCTTGCGATCAATGGTGAAGTTTATCAGGCAGCACTATGCAGATTTTTCGAAAATCGTTCGATAAAGGCGATCTCCACCTGAAGGCATTACCGCTTGCGAAAATCTGCAACAAAAAGTAAAGTACGCTCATGCTGAAGCGCGACTCAAACACGGTACAACAAGCCCAAACGACAGAGGGGAATATTCTGTTGTACATTTGTTGCACGAAAATTTAATGAAACGCTAAAGCATAGATATATCAATAGTTATCGCTGCGGGAGTAATTCAGCGGTAGAATGCCAGCTTCCCAAGCTGGACGTCGCGGGTTCGATCCCCGTCTCCCGCTCCAATCTTTTCAACGAGTTACAGACACCCCGAATTCGTAGAGTCCATTAAGCCTCAATCACCGAATCGAGGGCATTGACGGCTTCCTTGCGGCGGTGGATCGAAGTAATCGTATAAACGTTCTCGTTTACATCGACGCTATGCCCCATTTGCTCCGCCCGGATATGCGGATCGACGTCAAGCTCCTTCGACAGAGAACTGTGGGTCCTCCGCATGACTTGGAAGTTTGCCCACGCCCGTCCAACCGCCCTCAACCTCGGAAGGGAACTCCTCCTCCCGGCAAGTACCGCGAGCCTCGAAATTAGCTGTTCCCGAACATCCAGTACCGATAACATCAAACGGACTTCATCGAAGGTCACCTATCTGGACGTCCCTTCACCTCCGCCGACCCGACGCCCTCGAACTTCCGGCGTGGTCGGACGGAGGTAAGGACGAACGGCAATCATGGATTCGTATATCGTTTTTTGTTCTCCCGGCACGTGAGTACCCGCAGAACATGAATTATTTCTGCGGGTTGAGCTTGGTCCGGGTGGACATGAACAGATCAAACGTCCCGAGCCGCTGGGACGCAAAGATCAGTGTGGTGCCATCCCAGGATAGTGTTGGATGGTACTCATAGGCTGTTGAGTTTAACAAAGTCAGGTTCACCGGCGTGGACCACGGATCCAGAGTGGTTTCACGCGTCGCGACCCACAGATCTATACCGAAGCCCGGCTGGCCCCTCACGAAGAAGATCTCCAGAACGTCCTTGCGGAGGCACGGCTGGAACTCGCGCTTTTCGCTATTCAACTCGACAACAGGTTTGGGCGGCCCGAAGGTGCCCGTCTCTTCGGAAAGCGAACTGACGTAGATATCAAACCAGGTTCCGCCAAGCACACGGTCGCTGGCAAAGTAAAGAAGCAATTGGCCCGTCATCTGGTCTTCGATGAGAAATGGGCCATTTTCCCCATTCCCGCTATTCACCACGCATCCGAGGTTGGTCGGCGTCTCCCATCCGAAATCATCGCGTTTGTTCTGGCGGTGCGAGATCCACAGGTCCATGCCGCCACATCCATGGGGGCGATCACTGGTGAAAACCAACCAGTGCCCGTCGGGCGAGAAGGCCGTGTCGTCTTCGTGGTACGGGCCGTTGATCGTCGTGCCGAGATTGACCGGGGCTTCCCATGGATCCTCAAGACTGTCCCGTTGGGACACATAGATGTCAAAACCGCCCTGGGCATTGGGATCAGGCCGATCTGACCCAAAGTAGAGGCTCAATCCGCTTTTTGAGATGGTCGGGTCTCTATCGTTGTAACCGGAGTTGACAGTGGGTCCCAGGCTTACGGGGGCAGACCAATCGGTGAACTGCATGGTATCCTCCGCAGGCAGGATCCCCATAAACAACAACATGACAGCAACAGCCAGGATTCTTTTCATGGCACCTCCTATTCATAATGAAATCCGCAGACTTCAACCGGAAATAGCCTCAAACAACGCCGGCGTGCACCAGAGCATCGGTCTTACTGCTCGGCCGGCCGCTTTTCGGGATTAAGACTCGGCATCCATCGATCCATGTCAGAACTGGCAATCCACAACTAATGTCGAGGTGGGAATTGCCAAGCAAAAGCGACATCCCTATCCGAGTAGTACTTCGTTGTTCCTTATTGATCATCCTGAGGATGTGGCGCGGGTACGTGAATTAGTGCCTTTGTCCTACTGATGTGCATATAGTCCAATCAGCTGCCCTCTGTGATGAAGAAAACCTGATCTTTCGGTGATCTTATGGGTGGGCGAATTGCTTGAGTTTTTTGGCTGTGCTTTGAGCTTAGGCCAGGATGGCGTTAAAATAATAAGATTTATCGCTTCGCAATGAAGAAGACCTGATTTTTCTGCGACTTTGCGGAGTTAGCGATGCCACGTCATGACCAACCGCACCTGTCCTATCGTTTTAACCATGTCGTGGTGGAACGGGACCTCTTTCGCGTGTTCAAAGGCGCTCAACTGATGAGCCTCGAGCCGCGAGCATTTGACCTCCTGATTTATCTGATCGAACATCGTGACCGTGTGGTGGAAAAGCAGGAACTGTTTGATCAAATCTGGAAGGAATCGTTTGTCACCGACGATGCCCTGGCTCAGGAAATCAAGAATATCCGGCATGCCATCGGTGATGCGGCCGGCACTCCCCGTTATATCAGCACTGTTCGCAAGCGTGGCTATCGCTTCATCGCTGACGTAATTATTGAAGAGCGCAGGGCAGCCGTCAGTGTTGCCTCTGTGCCCTCTATTGCAGTCCTGCCGTTTGCCAACCTGAGCGCCGCGCCGGAGAACGAGTATTTTTGCGACGGACTGGCTGAAGAACTGCTCAACACATTGACAAGGGTCAGGGATCTGCGAGTGGTCGCGCGAACCTCGGCATTCTCGCTCAGGAACCAGAAATTGGACGTGCACGAGATCGGCAGACGGTTGAACGCGGCCACGATCCTCGAAGGAAGTGTGCAAAGAAGAGGCAACCGCGTGCGCATCCTCACTCAACTCATCAGCGCCGCCGACGGTTACCATCTTTGGTCGGAGCAGTTCGACCGCGAGATGGACGATATTTTTGCGATCCAGGATGAGATTGCTGCTGCGATCATCGATAGGCTGAAGGTCAAGCTGCTGCCAAGCGAGAAAAGCACGGTGGTAAAACGGTATACGGGCAGCGTGGACGCATATCACCTGTATTTGAGAGGTCGCCACTTCTGGAACAGACGGTTTTCTCCGGGGGCACCGGAGAAGGCGCTCGAGTATTTTCAGCAAGCGATTGGGGTCGACCCGCGTTACGGGCTGGCCTACTCGGGATTGGCCGACTATTACAATCTGCAAGGCATTTTTCAATTCCGTGCTTCGCACGAGACATTCCCCACTGCTAAGGCCGCAGCGGAAAAGGCACTGGAAATCGACAATACGATCGCCGAGGCGCACACTTCCCTCGCATATACTAAAATGCTGTATTCGTGGGATTGGCCCGGGGCAGAGTGTGAATTCAAAAAGGCGCTCGAACTAAATCCGGGTTACCCTACAAGTCATCTTTGGTATGCCCAGTATCTCTGTGCCATGGCCCGATTTGATGAAGCCGTTGCCGAAGCAAGACGGGCTGAGGACCTCGATCCGCTCTCGCTCAGCATCAATGCCAATGTAGGATTGGTGCTTTACTGGGCCCGGGAATACAAACAGGCTGTGGAGCAACTGGAGAAAACGCTTGAACTGGACCCCGACTTCGGCCTCGCTTATGTCTATCTGGCATTTGTCCTAATCCAACAGGGACGGTATGACCAAGCTATCGCCGCCATTCAGAAATCCATGGAGCACACGGGATATATGCCGCTGGCGATTTCCAAGCTTGGGTATGCGTATAGCCTCCGGGGCGACAAAGCCGAGGCGCAGAAAGTTCTGAAGGAGGCCGAAGCGCATTTTGAGAAGCTGGGTCTCCCCTCGACAGTGTTGGCGGAAATCCATGGGGGGCTGGGGGACCGCGAGAAGTTCTTCGAATGCCTCAACCGTGCCTATGAGGAACGCAGTCCGCTGTTGCCCTGGCTAAAGATTTATCCCGAGTACGATACCATGCGTTCGGACCCACGGTATGACGAACTCCTGCGCCGCCTGGGCCTCGCTCCATAACACGAGCCGGGTAGCGGGCCACACTTTGAACAGGAAGCTTCGGAGGCACCCAGGGCGTCTGGTCAGCCCGTTCTCAAACATCGTAACGCAGAGCCACCTGTAGAACCGGGGCATTGCCCACGGCAGTGGAGATCTTTCCAGAGGTAGCTCGATTTGAAATCGGTATTCGGCGGGCCGAAGTTGGCGTTGATGAACACGTTGTAAGCCTCGGCGCGGAAGGAGATTCCATGCCGCTCATTGATCTCGAAGCGCTTCACCAGAGAGGGCGTCCGCATCGGTTTCGTCTGGGACCAACAATCCCGCTGAATGCCACTGCCGCACAGGGGTCCGCCGGATTACTCCCAAGAAGTCGTTAGCGTACCCGGACAAGTCGCTGGGTTCACCTTTTGTTCACCTTTGTCATTGTACGAGTACGCCGTTAGAACTAAGCCGCTGGCGCCGGTATCGACGTTCGCAGCGGTAATCCCCGATTTGCATCACCGACTTAGGTATCCACGTTTGCTGCGGTAATCCCGCCGTTTTGCTAGCCTCGGGGTCATAGAAAGGAGGTCTCTATGACCCCATTACGTCAGAGAATGCTGGACGAGCTCCAGCGCCGCAATTACTCACCTGAAACGTTTCGTGGATACATTCTGGCCGTCAAGCAGTTTGCCGATTATTTCGACAAGTCCCCGGATAAACTCGGCACCGAAGAGGTGCGCCGGTTTCAACTCTACCTGCTCAAGGAGAAGAAGCTTGAGCCGAGCACGGTTAAAATAAGACTCTCGGCATTGCGTTTCCTATACAAGAAGACCCTCAGGCGTCGCGATCTTGACATGGACGATTTGCCTTTCCCCAAGGTTCCTAAAAAGCTGCCGGTGGTGCTGAGTCATGAAGAGGTGACGCGATTGATCGAAGCTGCGCCGAATCTCAAATACCGCACCATTTTGATGCTTTTGTACTCGACGGGTTTACGACGGGCCGAGGCTCCGCTTGTCAAACTGGCTGACATTGACAGTCAGCGCATGATCATCCATATCCGGCAGGGCAAAGGTTCACGCGATCGCGCTCTGCCGATGTCTCCCAAACTTCTCGATGCGCTGCGTGAGTACTATCGTTCGAAGCGGCCGAAGATCTATCTGTTCCCCAGCACCGCAGGACGTCTCGGTGTTGAGAAGCCGATGTCGGACAAAACCGTCTGGCACGCCGTTCGTGGTGCGGCAAAACGCGCGGGCTTGACTAAGACCATCGGTCCGCACACGCTGAGACACACCTTTGCGAAGCGGGAGCCGACCTGAGAACCATTCAGCTTCTCCTGGGGCATTCCTGCCTGAAAGAAACCGCGATCTATTTGCATCTGTCGCAGCGTCATCTTCGTGCGGTTATCAATCCTCTTGAGCAGATCACGCTTCGCAGCCATTCCGAACTGCACTACCCACCGGAGGACAATCACTAATGGCTCGGCCCCTCTGGGAGGTGGCCGATGTCATTCGCATGGCGGGCAGCAAACTGTGGGAGCGCCTCGGGGAGACGCTGAGCTGTGGGGACAGCTCAAGGTGCTCCATGCCATCGTGAGCTGCCGCACCGCCGCTCTTGGTGGGCATCGTGATCGATGTGCCAGTTGCGGGTATCAGGCTATCTCGTTCTTTTCCTGTCGCAATCGCCACTGCCCGAAGTGTCAAGTCAATGCACGCGAGAAGTGGCTCCGCAAACGGCAACAAGAGTTGCTGCCCGTCGGGTACTACGACATCGTTTTCAGCATCCCGCACCGCCTGGTCCCGTTGATCTGGCAAAACAAGAAACTCCTGCTTTCGCTTTTCTTCCAGGCTACCGCGGCTACTCTCCTGGAAGTGGCTTCCGATCATAAGCGTCGAGGTATGGAAATCGGCTTTCTCTGCATTTTGCATACCTGGGGGCAGACTCTACAGAGGCATCCGCACATTCATTGCGTGGTGCCCGGTGGCGGTCTGTCCCCGGATCACAGCCGCTGGATCTCGTCGCATCCCCGTTACTTCGTGCCGGTCAAGGTTCTCAGCCGTACCTTTCGCGACAAGTTTGTGGATGGACTGAGGCAGGCGCATCTGGCAGACAAACTGTCCTTTTACGGAAAGTGCGAGCCGTTAGCCAATGGGGAAGCGTTTGCCGCGTTTTTGAAACCTCTGTCGGAACAGGACTGGGTCGTCTACTCCAAGCCGCCCTTCGGCGGCCCCGAGCACGTGCTTCAGTATCTGGCTCGCTACACCCATCGTGTTGCCATATCCAACCATCGAATCGCCTCCGTTGATGAGTCCCATGTGACCTTTCAATGGAAGGATTACGCCCATAACGGCGTGCAACGCACCAAGACACTCACCCACGAGAAGTTTTTGCGCCGCTTCCTGCAGCATGTGCTACCGAAGGGGCTGCCACGCATTCGCTATTTTGGCTGGCTTGCCAATCGCCGGTGCGGAGAACTGCTGCCGATTTGCCGAACCTTACTCCATCACCCGGCGCCAACGGCCGAACCCGATGAACCGCAGGTTGCCAAGTGCCCTCGCTGTCACGGGACCATGTGCATCATCGAACGTCTGACCGCCGCACAGATCCGGTCCGTGCTAAATAGGATGGAATATGCCGCTGACAGCTCTTGATGTTCGACCCGGCCCGGCCTCGTCTGTGCCGAATGTTCCGTATCTGCCGGAGGCTTGCCCAAACCACGAAAAATCGCCCTTTTCCTGGGTAATTGACCCCGTTTTAGAACACAATTTCTCCGTGCTGTTTATGAAGCACCGCCGAAAAGAGCCAAATCGGAGTTCTCAGCCACGATTTCTTTCATCCCCCGCGATGATAGAAAACCCATAGGGAGCGCCCTGTCGGACGCTGCGCCAGCGGCTCACTTCAAACGTCTCTATCAAAAGTGCTCCGGACGCGACCTCGTGCCACGATCGTGGATTATCCGCCGGAGCACTTCCGATAGAGATCTAACGTTAACCGCCCGCGTGGAACCAAAGTTGCCGCGAAGCTCGTGTATTGTCGTACGCCGTTCTGCACGTTGTAGGCCAGCGAAGCATCAGCACCTCGCTCCGTGGTGCGGTGTGTCCCCTCGTACCACGCTGCCTCAAGGCAGCGCGTTCCTCCCGCTCTGATGAGGTTGCAGTGGGGCGTGGTCCTACTGCAGCAAATTGTCCCTTCCAGTGGGGAGCAAATCCCGACCTCTGGGTCATTGCGTTAGAGCTACACTGGAGCCTTCACTAGAGAAACACCTTAAATACGTCAAAGACCTCGATCCTCCGCCGTTCTACGCGCCCACCCCCCAGAGAGGGTATGGGCCATGCGGCACACCTCCACGGATATGTGCGCAGCAAAACTTTGAACGCGTTCTCCGATGGACGTCTGTCGACAAAGGAGCCAGATCAATGGTTTGAACTGAAAAGGCCGCCCCGAAAAGCGGCCCTCGCCAGTCTGACAGACTCAGCCGACAGAGATGATCTGGATCAAGACCGGCCCTGCCGAATTCGAGTTCCCCGTGTCAGCAACAAGCAGCGGCAGCCCATACGTGGGTTGGCGTTACCTGCATGATTCTGCCCTACTGCTCAAAGGTGATCTCGATCCGTGTCGAATGCAGGGTGCCAGTGAACAGCGGCGTGAACGGGGTGCCATTGGGCAAATAGTACTGTGCGTTCATCGTACCCGTATATTCGTTATCCGAAATGGGGGTGATGGTCCCCCAGAATTTCGCCCAGCCGAACAACTTCCCGGTCTCATCGAAAACCGTCCTCACGGCTGTGAATGCGTACTTGTTCGTGCCGATTCGCACCCAGTTGCCGTGTCCCGAGGCAGTCGTACCCAGCCATCCATTCGCATTCATAGGGTTCGGCATCTTGCCAACTGCGGGGATGGTGCAAATAAACGTGCCTTCGACGGCGCGCCTCTGAGAGTTTGAGGTGAAAGTGTCGAGGGACGGCGTAGACATGGCCGTCGGACTTGTGATCGAAACTATTCCGTACCAAGACCCTTCCATCGAGTAGACCGGTCCGGTCTCCTGAGCGATGGATGCGCTAACCCCGGCGGTGATGAGCACTGCCAGGATGGCGACGGAGAATCGCATGTTTCTGGTCGTCATTCCACACCTCTTTTCTGGTTGCGTAGCCCTTGCGGCCAAGCCCTCAGGGCCGACGTTGGGCTACAAAGTAATTTGCGAATGGGGATCGGCAAGTGTTGGGTAGGATGCGCCCAGCAGTGCCGCCGCCTTAACGTGTTGCACTGCCAGCTGGATTCACAGGAGAAGAACGCGCATCTGAAGTATGTGCCGCTTGGGGCCGTATCCGGCATTCTGCGCTTCATATGGAACGTCTTACCGAGACCGATTTTGCGCCACAATCCTTGGCTGTGATTCTTGTTTCCTTCTTGAATGTTTCTCACGACGCAAGACGATGATTTCAGGAGGCTTGACTCCGGATTGCGGTGGGCGCTATGGTGAATCCACTGTGAGTCAGGCAAAAACCCGTGTCAAACGGTTTACCTTCGGCCCCTACAAGGTCGATGTGCCTGCGGGTGAGCTGCGTAAAAACGGCCTGCGGATCCAAGTCCAGGGCAAATCTTTCGAGGCGCTCGTGGCACTGCTGGAGCATCCCGACGAACTTGTGACGCGCCAGGATTTGAGGCAGCGGCTCTGGCCGGACGGCGTTTCCGTCGACTTCGACAACAGCCTGAACAGCGCGGTGAATCGGTTGAGGGATGCGCTTCGGGATGGTGCCCGCAAACCCAGGTATATCGAGACGCTGCATCACCGTGGCTATCGCTTCATCGCGCCGGTCGAGCAGGTGCTCATCGTTCCACCCAGGCTCGCAGTGCTGCCGTTCGAGAATCTGAACCGTCATCCGGAACAGGATTTCTTCGGCGACGCTGTGGCCGACGCGCTGACCACGGAGCTGGGAAACGTGAGCACGTTGCGCGTGATTTCCCGCCAATCCGTGCTCCATCTCAAGGGCACGCGCAAGACGCTTGCGGAAATCGCCTGTGATTTAAAGGCAGACCTTGTCGTCGAGGGATGCGTGCTCGTGGATGGGGACAGCATCCGCATTACTGCCCAGCTCGTGCAAACCATGCCCGAGCAGCACCTCTGGTCCAAAGCCTACTCATGCCGGATGGGTGACATCCTCACTATGGAGGGGCAGGTCGCGCGGGACATTGCTGAGGCGGCGCAGGTGACCTTGAGCACGGCCGAGGTCGGGCGGCTCTCTCGCCAGCGCCCCGTGAACCCGGAAGCACAAGTAGCCTATCTCAAGGCCCGCCATTACCTGGGCCAGCGCTCACTGGACGGGTTTCACAAAGGCCTGCAATGTCTCCACCTGGCGCTGGAAAAGGATCCCACCCACGCACCGGCGTATGCTCACATGGCCCTATGCTACTCTCTCCTGGGCTTCTGGGGACACCTGCCCGGCCCCGAGGCCTATCCCCGGGCCCAGAAGGCGTCCCTGAAGGCCATCGCTCTGGATGATGCCCTGAGCGTTGCTCATTGGGTTCTGGGGTGGGTCAGTTGGCTGCACGATTGGGACTTGGCCACCTGCAAGGCGGAGACCCTCCGCGCCATTGACTTGAATCCGAGCGATGAAGGCGCTCACGTAAACTATGCCGTGTTTCTGGCGATAGTCGCGGGAGATCGTGCCAAAGCTATTGCGGAGGCGAAGCTTGCCTTGGATTTGGATCCGCTATCTCTCGACGTCAACGCGGATGCGGCTTGGATCCATCTGTTTGTGGAGGAGTACGAGTGGGCCCGACAACAGGCACGCACCACGCTGGATCTGTTCCCGGACGCTCTCCAGGCCTGGTACGTCCTGGGGTGGTCGGAACTGATGCACTCACGATTTGACTCGGCGGTTCAGGCTTTCGAAAAGGCCGCTGCGATTTCCCCGGATGCGCTTTCCATTGGATATCTGGGACATGCGCACGCCAGGGCGGGCCACCTGGACACCGCGACCTCTATGCTCCACGGGTTGCTGGCGAGACTCGAGCGGGGATATGTGCCGGCAAAAAGCCTAATCTGCATGTACGCAGGCCTCGGAGAACGAGACCGGGTCATCGACTGGCTGGAGAAAGCCTACCAGGATCGCGACCCCCAACTCTTCTTTATGGGGGCGGTTCGCATCTTTGGGCCACTGGCGGAACTGATTCAGACCTGGACCCGGGAGCGGCTTCCGCACCTCTGAATTCCGGTCGTCTGGTCAGCAAAGTAATGCTTCACATTGCACACAGATGGTACGGGTCTGTGTCGCCATGGACATTTACATCCGCTATCAACATCCGCGTCCGCACTTCATTCGAGGAACTTGAAGATAATCTATCCTGACGGAGGACTGAAGTCAAAACAGACGATGAGCAACATATTCGGCATGTCCTTTGAAAAGCTGAATTCATATCCCCAGATATCCGGCATCAGCGCAGAAATTTCCGCTCATGTCGGCCAACAGAGGAGAGGTTTTTAGAAGGAAAAGAAACACAAATCCGTCGGCAAAGATGGTTTCATAGATTTCAGCTTTTCGTCCTCATAACGGCTTATTATCCAAGTGCTTGAGCCAAAGGCTTCAATACAAAGTAATTATTGCGAGCGTATAGTTGTTAGCGTTCATCGGAAATGCCTCGGCGCAGAAAACGATGGGATACGAGCAAAGAGAAGTTGCCGAGGCATTTCCGATAACGACCACTTGAAGGAAGCCGCTGTCTGCTTGCGGCGGACGCTTATGGGTTTTGAATGAATCCAGGATGCAGGAGAGGTTGAACCAGAATCGTCGGAATGTTGGCACAAATGCGGTTCAGAGCCGAAGGTTCGGCACAAATAGCGGTCAATAAGCTGAACACATTTGTCCATCAGTAAAGCCTCCTCGGGAAGACCAATCTCCGGCCGTGAATATCCGCACCCTGATGACTCTGGTGCCGCACCGCGGGCATCTCCAGGCAGTTGGTTCTGGAAGCTCGGGATCAGGTTCCGGTTCCAGGGTCTGGCTGGGCTCCACGGGATCGCCAAGCAGCTCGGGGCAAAGCGTAACGCGTTTGACACGGAAACGATTCGCCAGAAACCCGAACTGCCGAATGCGAACGAATCCTTTCGGCAGTACATGCGAAAAGAACCGGCGCAAAAACTCGGTCGCCTCCAACGTCATCGCCCCTTGCCTGCTTTCATGGGCATAGTCTTTCCAGAGAAACGTCACCTTTTCGCCGTCAAAGTTTACAATGCGGTGATTGGAAATCGCGACGCGGTGGGTATAGCGTCCGAGATCCCGGATCACCTGCACGGGGCCGCCGAATGCCGGCTTGGCGTACACGACCCATGACTTTTTGTATAACCGTCGGATCAGTGCCGCAAAACACTTCGGATCCTCCAGACAGGCTGCGGGGCCGACCAATCGCAATTTCTTCTTGCGGTAGAGGCGCCTCAAAGCATGAAGGAATTTGCCGCGGAACACCTTGGACAAGACCTTGACGGGAAGAAAGAATCGGTAGCGCGGATGGATCCAGCTTTTGTGGTCCGGCGCAAGTCCGCCTTGCGGAATCACGCAGTGGATGTCGGGATGCGTCGTCAGGTTCTGGCCCCAAGTGTGCAAGGTGCTGAGAATGCCAATCTGGGCGCCGAGCCACTTGGGGTCGGCCGCAAGCTCCACGGCGGCCTTCGAACTTGCCGAAAACAGAAGACTGTAAAACAGTCGATGATTATCCCGCACCAAGACATTGAGTTCGTGCGGCACGGAAAAGACTACATGAAAATAGGGAACGCCCAGGACTTCGCGTTCCCGTTCTGCAATCCAGCGCTGACGCAATCCCGCCTGGCATTTTGGGCAATTGCGATTGCGGCAGCTATTGAAGGAGTTCTTCTCGTAGCTACCGCAACCGGGACAATAATCAATGTGGCCCCCGAGCGCTGCCGTGCGGCAAGCCTTGATGGCGCGGAACGCTTTCACCTGCTCGAAATCCATGCCGGAGCCATGTTTCTCGAGGAATCGATGGCCTTGAACCCGGACAATGTCGGCAACCTCAAATGGGGGTTTCGTCATGGCGTCGCAGTGTGTTCAGCTTTTGTCCACAGGCGAAAGCGGAAGCGAGTCGAGCGGATTCACGATACTTTGCAGATGTTTTTGCGATATGTGCAGATATCTGGCGGTGGTTGCCAGGTCTCCATGGCCCAGAATCTCCTGGATTCTCCTGATATCCGTTCCGTTTTCGAGCATATGGGTAGCAAAGGTGTGACGCAGCAGATGCGGGGTGACTTTCTTCCGGATGCCAGCGCGATGCGCAGCTGTGACACAGGCATGATAGACAGTCTTATCCGAGATCGGCATGATCTTGCCGTTCCGGATCCGTGTGCCGGGAAACAGATATTCTTTGGGCTTTTTCCAACGCCAGTACTCGCGCAGCGTGTTCAGCAGCACGGGGCTGAGCGGAACAAACCGTTGCTTGCCTCCCTTGCCGAATTGGACATGGATCGTCATTCGGGAACTATCGATATTGTCAACTCTTAACAGGGAAACTTCCTCCCGGCGCAGGCCTGTACCGTAAAGCACCATCAACCGAGCGCGGTGCATCAGACTTCGAGCGGCATTGATCACCTTTGCCACTTCCTCAGGGCTGAGAACGATCGGATGCTTCCTGTGCCGTTTGGGATACGGCAAATCGTCTCGGAACTCTGGACGCTTTAGGGTGCGGATAAAAAAGAAACGCAGTGCGGCTACACGTCCGACAACAGATTCGACCGCCAATTTGCGGTCTCTGAGAAGATAGGCGTGGTACGAACGCAAGTGATCCGGACCAAGTTTGTCCGGAGATTTCTTAAAGTGTCTGGCGAAATCCTCGACCGTACTCAAATAGTAGCGGATTGTGTTCGGTGAGTAGTTGCGGCGCTGGATGGCAGGACCGGAGACTCCTGTTGACGCAGCTCTGAGAGATGAGTCGTATCGCGCCAACATCAGTGCCAAAATGCAGAAGCAGAAAACGATCACCACGAAGATTCGGTATCGCATATTGATCCGTTTTCGGTTTCAATCAAGAACTGCATTCATGACTGAGGACGACAAAGCCCTCTTTATTGTCTGACAATCTTAGACGCCCGCCGCTTCAAAATGTTCCCATCATGGTGCAGTAGCACTGGAGGAAGTCATGAAGATATGGTCGGTAATTATGAGAATGAAAAGCGCTTACAGCATCATTTCGGATAGAAGTGGATGTCGGGGGCGAGTGGTGGGGATATCGTACATAACCAGGTGGCGATTGACGGATTGACGCAGCCAGCAAATCAGCTTGACGGCTCGCCGAGGTTGGGACCTTTGGGGAATTTCTTCAGAGGTGGACGACCAGAACTGAGGGCATATTTTTCGTCAATTGGGGGCTGTGTCACTGCTGGGCCGGCTCGGCTGACCAATGTGGCCATAGACATTACCCTGCGCCGCAACATTTCTTGAACTTGCGCCCGCTCCCACAGGGACATGGATCATTCCGGCCTGTCTTCGGTGCCGCGTGGATAGGCTCGGCTTCTTTGATATCGCATTCCTCTTCACGGGAGCGCCCGCCCTCAAGCCCGATCTCGGCAAAGTCCTCCCAACCCCGGATCGGTCCGGCGGCGGCGGCGCGTGAGTCGGCTAGCACCCTATCCATTGGCACCAAGTTCATATTCTCGAGGTCCGCGCGACTCACTTCAAGTCCGCGACAAACAGCTGGAGACAACTGCCGCCGGAGATAGCCCATCATCTCGTGCGGATGCACGGTACAGCAGACATCCAGGACGACGTCCCAGAGATCGAGATCCGATGCTGGAATCCCGACATCGAAGGTTTGCCGGAGGGTTTGGACTACACTCTCACGCGATGTGCGCTTCCAGAAGAAAAGAAAGGCCAAGGTTCTGAGGATCAAGCCACGGGAAGCGCCCGGAAGCGGCCGCCACGCGCCGAGACGCATGATGGGTGCGAGATCTTGCGGTGCCACGGTGGCCAGGATGCGAGGCAAGTCCAGCCATTTTTCGTAGCGCAGGTGGAAAGGGGCGAGGTCCGGATCGATCGTCACCCTCAGCAATAGCGGCCAAAGCGCCTGATCCCGGGCGCCCGCGAGGATATAGATCGCGGCAGCATACCCCATGTGGTTGTGCCGGCCGGCAATTACCTCCTGCTTTATTTGCGGATCGAGCATCCCTCGGACTATGCCAAGAAGCGCGGGGCGAAAACGATCTTGATTCGCGGCCACCTGACGTGCGTCCGCCTCGGGAAATGGGTACGACGGGAACTCGAATCGCCGCAGCATCTGCTGTTCGCGCTGCGTGTACGCCGGCATGGCAATGTCAAGGAGCGGAGGCAGTGGTGGAGGCATGTCGGCGCCTTCCGCGCCGCGCGGTGTCACACGGGATTGGGGAATCGCCGCGACGCGTTGGGGCAGTGCGTCCGCCACGCGGGGGCGCGCGGGTTCCGACGGTGAGACTGTCAGCGGGTCCGCCGCCACGGGAACCACATCGGGAGCGTCGATAGGTTCGGGTTCTGACGGCTCGGCGGGTGATGCTGCCACTGCCGCCGGTTCCGCCACGGCATCCTCCAAGGGCAATTCATATTGGGTGGGCACGCATGGCGCCGGCTCCGGCTGCCATTCGGCGGGGGTGGCTACGGAAACGGTCTCTACAGCCGGTTCCTGCCGGAACGGAACGTCGGGAGCCGTAGCACCGGATCGTGGATCCGCCGCTTCCCATTCATCTTCCCAAGCCACGTCTTCACCACGCACTTTGCGGGCAATACTATCGAGGGTACGCGCAACGGGTGTGCTATGAAACGGAGAAAATCGCAGACGGCTTGAGTCTTCGAGCCGCCCCTGTTTTCGGACGTGCCGCATCACATCCAGGAGATCTTTCAGGCGCTTTTCGGCGCCTTCGTCCATGGTGTCCAGGTGCAGCAGGTCGCACACATTGATCCAGGCGTTCTCGATCTCGATATCCATCGCCGGATTCGGTACATAGAACCCGTGGCTGACCCGCAGGAAGAGCTGGCGGTTGCCGGGATCGCCGCGGTGCAGTTCGTTGCGCGCGAGCACACCGCTCAAATAAGGACGGCGGCGGCGATGCTCCGGGATGACGTTTACGGGGAACGGCTCCAGGGCGGACACAAAATCACCCGTCTCGAAGGCGGGAAAGGCAACCTGCACCTTGCGTCGAACCACGTCTTCAAACAGCGCCAACATGGAGTGCAGGAGGAAGAACTCCATGACATGGCTGTCGAGTTTCACGAGCCGCCCACCCGTCCGCACCTTGAGCGCGGACGGCGCAAGCAGTGGGTAGACCTCGCCGATAGCCGACCGTGCGTATTCGGGCCGGCTATACGCCTGGCGTAGCGCGATCTGCAGCGGCACCCGTCCCCAGTTATCCCGGGCTTGGGTGTTGGCTCCCTGCGCAACCAAGTCGCGCACCAGGTCTTTCCGCCCCAGTCGCGCGGCCACCATGAGCGGCGTCTGGTTGAGCGGGTTGCGAAAATCAACACCATAGCGTTCGATCTTCTGATTCAGAACCGGATGTGCCCCCTGGCAGTCCTGGCTGTACTTGTTCTCGATCGCGGCCCGCTCGGAATCAGCACGGAACGCCGGGTTGAACTGCAACGCCGCCAGTTTCGGGAAGAGGCGGGGCACCGAATACATCACCGCATACTCGAACAGCAGCAGTTTTGCCTGCCGGTTGTAGGCTTGCGGATTGAGTGCCTCAAACTCCAGTTGCGCCAGTCCATCCGGCGTAATTACGGGCCAAGGCACAGGCTGCGTCTCGAGAATGCGCCGCCGAATCGCTTCCGCCTGCTCTTGTTTGCCCTGCATTTCGAGGCGGTGCGCTTCGGCCTGCCATTCCTCAGCCGAGGAATCCTGGGTCTTGAGCTTCACTTCGCGGCCGGGCAGATCGAGCCCCAGCAGACGGAAAAGGCGGTGCCCGGTGTCCTGCTCGATGATGTATAGATTCCGCACGGCCCGGGTCATGGCCACGTAGAGCGAGTTGATATAAAACTTGAAACCTTCCAGCGACTTGTCGGTCTTGTCTTTCGCCCTGGCATACGAGAAGTCCGCTTTCAAATCCGCGGGTTCTACTCCCTCGGTGACCTCCTTGAACACGGCAGCTGATCCTGAGACGAAGTTGAAGAGAATGATGTTCTCGTATTCGAGGCCCTTGGCTTCCTGGATGGAGAAAAGCAGCGGAGTCCGGAAGCAGCGGCCGGCAGCTTCCTTGTCCTCCGGGCGCATCACGAGCACGGCGAAGCGCGTGGAACGGGATGTGCGTGCGTCGAACTCGCGCTTCACCGCGTCCGTATCGGCGAGGAATTCCACGCGCCCCTGGTTTTCCGAGATCGGCCGGACCAGGTAGTGGCTTTCCCGATCGATCGATCCGAAGCGCGCATTCTTCAGGAGCAGCAGCCGATTGGCCAGGCGCGTAACTTCCGGCGTGTTACGATAGTTGGTATTGAGAAGCCGTATGATCTCGCCGCTGGTCTTCAGGCGGTTCTCGTAGAACAGGGTCTTGAGCGCGGCCCACGAGAAAAAATTCGGATGAACAATCTGGTTGGAATCGCCGCAAAGAATGAATTTTTCCGGATGGCGGAGCGTCCTGAGAATCAGGCTGAGCTGAACATTGGTCAGATCCTGCACTTCGTCCACGACGATCGCGTCATAGGACGGGCGGCAGGCCTCGTGATACTGGAAACACAGCAGGTTGAGGTCCGCGAGTTCCTCCTGTTTGAGGAAGTCGAGATATTTGAGGAACAGGTCGTACACCAGCGGCCGTTCGTCGCCGGTGAAAATGGAACGGCGCACGCCCAGGGCCAGGTAGTCCGCGCGCGACAGATACGGGGTCGTGACCGGCGAACCGGTCAACACGCCGTTGAATTCCTCGAAAAGCTGATGGGCGTCGCGCAGGCCCGAAGCCTGCCGATGCCGGGCAAACCAGCGTGCGAAAATCCGGAAATCCACCACGCTCCCCGGCGGCACATGGATGGTTTCCACGAACTCGCGAAACGACAGGAAGCTGAGGTTCTGCGCCTCGTTCTCGTAGCCCGAGGCGTAGTACAGCCTGCGGGCATTCTCCGCCAGGTAGGCGGAATGCGTGACGTACAGCAAATCGCCGGACATCTGCTTCATCTTCTCCAGCGTCAGTACCGTCTTGCCGCTCCCCGCCGAACCGATCAGTATCAATGGCAGCCGCTGCACATACGCAGCCTCCTGCCAGTCGTCGAGTGATAGGATCTTGTCCAGCACATGGACGCGCTGGATTTTCGGATTGATGAAACTCAACGGCAGGAGATCGCCCGCCGGAACCTGCGCGGCGTCCGGGATCGGCACCAATTTATTTTCATCAACCACGGCGCCGTTGAGAAAGCGGGATTTTTCGTACGCATGATTCCGGATCACCTCGAGCAGCACGAGATGGGATTTCCCGCCGTGAGCGACGAAGCGGAACAACAGGCGGTCCCTGTCGTTCAACCGCGCCCTATAAAACGGCGAACCAACCATTTTGCGGGCGTCTGCGCCGCGGAAGTCGCCTTCCCGAAGAAGCGCCGTGGCGTGCTCCACGTACTGCTCCAGCCCTCGCGTATCCAGGTCGCTGTATCTCAATATCTCCATCGCGCGGCCATAGTACCGTCAGGCACCAGTCAGCGTCAAATCCGACGCACGGCCGTGGGCCGACCGGCGATTTGTTGCCTGGATGTGCATCTGTATGTGCTCCGATTCAATTAGCATAGCAACCCGATACATGCGTGCACAGCGCATAGGTTTCATCTAGAGCCCGAACAAACGTACTCGTGGTTGGATCGCCTGGGCCGATACGTCCCGAACATCGTTGACAATGTATATACATATGGGCACAATTAGCATGTGATCGTCTGGGACGAAGCCAAGAATGAAAAACTGGCAGCCGCAAGGGACGTTCGTTTTGAGGATGTTATCGTCGAAATTGTGTCCGGGCGCGTTCTTGATATTCTCGAGCACCGCGTGAGAAAGAATCAAAAAATACTCGTCGTCAACCTGGGCGAGCGGGTTCATGCGGTGCCGTTTCTTTGGGATTCCGACGGCAACATGATCCTCAAAACGATCTATCCCACTCGCAAGCTTCAGAGGCGTTATGGCAAAAAAGCGAAGTAGGCCAAAACTTGACAGGTATGAACAAAAAATAGAAGACTCTTTAGAAGAGTTTTTGCCGGTAGAGCCCGCCGAGAAAGAGCGAATTCTGCGGGCCGCAGGAAAGACGAAAACCATCAGCCTGCGGCTCAGTGAGGTTGTGCTCGAAAACCTGAGGAAAAGAGCCGCCGATGAGGGGCTTCCGTATCAAACATTAATTTCGAGCATCCTCTATCGGTTCAGCTCAGGCCGGTTGGTCGATGTTCAGGCAATCCGTCAGGCATTGCATGCGATAAAGTAAGGGATTGCCCAAATCGACATCCGTTTGGCACAGCGAAAGTGGTTTCCGGCATTCCTGGATCTCGGGTGATCTCAAACGCAGAAAAACACTACGCTCCAGTCAAATGCTCCCATGCCATCAGCCCAGGAGATCGAAGATCGAGCGCAGCTTTCGCCGGCGCGCCAGCGGTGGCCAGATTCTGGCGAATCTCTTTTCGATGGCTACGCGACGGTCCCGCAGGAAGGCAAAACTCAGAGGGGAAAACCGTTCCATGTGGTGCACATAATCGGCGGAATAGTAGCCTGCGCTTTCTGCCATGGCCCGTAGCAACAGTATCGTGCTGTTGCGGCGGATCAGATCTCGCAGTTCGAGACCGTGGGAATCGGCGAGGCAGCCCCTTGAATCGAGCACGTTGTGTACGAAATGCCAGAGCTGGCTGGTGTGACGGTCCAGGCATTCCGCCGAGGCCGTGCGCGTGAATAAAGTCCAGTGCCCGGCATTGCGGTCATCGGGTAGGTCCTGCAGGTCGTCGAGCAGCTGAAGCATGACGCCGAAACCAAAGAAGAAATCGGCCTCCGCTCTCCTCATTTCGCCCCCCACAAGCCAGCCGTCGGCGAGGACAGAGGAGCCTCCTTTCTCAACGCTGATCCGCAGGAGGGTTGTTTCATCCGGAGCGAAGGGCGTGTGCTGCTGGCCCAGGCTTTTCACCTGCCCGGCATGGATCGCCAGAAGACTCGAGTAGACCTCCGGGGAAGTAGCGCGCGGGTATTCGCCTTCGATCATCTCAACGAGCCGGAAAACGGCAGCTTCATGCGCATCGCAAGGCTCGATATTCCGGCCTGAAAGACGAAGTCCCAAGCGCCGGCACGCCATCCGTTTCGTCTCGTAGGGCAGTTTCGGCTGGTCGAGGTGGTTATCGGTGTATGGATAGAGCATGCTGTAAGCGAAAACTGATGGCGAAAGCGAAGGCCGCCGGCCCAGGAACATCTGCAAACAGTTCATGACCCAGACGTTGCGAAGCGCTTGAGCGAGCGCGTCGGTCTCGATGCTCTCGTCAAATGCGCGGGCCTGGCGGGCGAAAGCCCTGGTAACCGCAAAATAGTCAGGAGAGAAGATAACGTCAAAATGGCTGTCGGGAAACCGGAAGGATTTCGTGCCGAACTGGCGCAGTGTTACGAAAATGCGCTCACGCCAGCCTGACTGCTCCCGCGGCCGTGACGGGTAGTTCCGCAATTCCTTTTCCATGGAGTCGATCAAGAGGTCTGTATTGCGCTCGTTTCTGCGCTGCGCCGAAGCGGTATATGTCATTGCTGAGGTGGGAGTCCCTACGGCTGAGCTCAGCCACACTGCCGTATATTTGCCGACAAAGCTTCGAAGGTCACATTCAAATCTCGCATCCATTTGGGGCGACTCGACAGCTGGATACACAGACACCTCGCTGGCACAGAGATGCATATAGATACGAGGCTCGCATTCAATTTGTTCAATTGATGCTATCCCCATCACTCCCTCTTTCGACCCACCACCACGTAGGAAACACGCCGGAGCTTTTACCAATCCACCTCAGGATTTTCTCGGCTCAAAAGCAGGAATAAACCTATCCCTTACCCACCAGCCTGAGTAGAAACTGCTCGAGAGAGGATTCCCCGGCTGGGGTTGGCGTGAATCACAACAGGAGGGGCGCTTTGTGATGTTAATTGCCGTAACCGCAAAAGGTCGGAGCAATCGGCTGATTAATGAAACCAAGGTGATTCTGAGGCAACTGACAGGGACAGATCCCGATTGGCGCACGCCGGCGCCGACACCCCGTCATTCCGAATAGGGAGGACAAGCCGCGTATTCGATCAATGCCCGCGCCAAGCCTCCGCTCGTCTGCCCTCCTCCCGGGTCCTCAGGTCCGTACGTAAAATCCCTAAGTCTTTTTGCTCACTTTCTGGAAGTTGGGCCGCACGGGCAACTTGTCTGGCCTGCCGACTGACCATCCGAGTGGACGCGTCCCGGGCTTCGACGGCGCTCATGGTAGGTGGTGAAATGGCCTGTTATCAAAAGCAATCCGGGGGGTTTTATTCAATCCCAAGATTCAAAGTTCTCGGTCTGCTCGACCCCAGCTCTCCGCAACTCTGCCATGAAGGCAAGCGGATCTACCGCATCAGCCAAAAAGTGGACGCCAGCCTGGACGCCTTTGCGCTCAGAAACCAAGCGGGCAACAGTTCAGCTCGGTCACAGGCTGTATAACGCATTCGTAGATATAAATTCCGCGAAGCGGGTCAGAGGTCCCGTCCGTGGAGATGTCGCCCAACTCTGCGCTTGGCGCGCCCTGCGATGTGAATCGTGACACGGGCGACATACAAGATCGCGGCAGCCTCGACAGACTGTATCCCCTCTGGAAGCAGGCCACAGCCGCTAACGTTTCTCTTGCGATCGCAATTAGTGTTCTATGCGAATCCTGTCAGTTTGGGTAGCGCGGGGGTTGCGTTTCCGCTACTTTTTTGCGAGCTTGTTGTGTCTTATGAAACACAAGTGTTGTAGATTCAATGGCTGCATTCGTTAAAAGGGAATTCTCGAGCTGGACGTCGCGGGATCGTTCCCCGTCTCCCGCTCCAACCGGAAATGAGCAATCCGAAGAGATTCCAGAAAATTAAGACAAACGTGACCGGCAAGAGACGCAAGCCATTTCAGTCGGCGGGCAGCCCGGGCAGGGAGCAGCAACGGCCAGCGGAGCAAGTTACTGCCCGTCGCGCAACTCGCGGGTGGGGAGCGTGGCTATTGCTGCTGGGATTGCTGCTGGCGACCTTGGCGGCCTATCATCCGGCCTGGCGTGGCAGGATGCTCTGGGATGACGACCGCCATATCACCCGCAGCGATTTGCGCCCCGCAGAAGGTCTGTGGCGCATCTGGTTCGATCTCGGCGCGACCCAGCAATACTATCCGGTCACCCATTCGGCTTTCTGGCTCCTGCATAGACTCTGGGGCGACGCCATGCTGGGCTACCACCTGGTCAACATCATCCTGCACGCGCTTGCGGCGTTTCTGGTGGCGGTGATCCTGCGGCGCCTGGGCGTGCCGGGGGCTTGGCTGGCGGCGGTGATCTTCGCCCTGCATCCCATTCAGGTGGAGTCCGTGGCGTGGATCAGCGAGCTGAAGAACACGCTCTCGGGCGTGCTCTATCTGGTTGCGGTGTTGGCCTATCTCCACTTCGACAAAACCAGGCAAAAACGCATTTATGCGCTGGCGCTGGCCCTCTTCGTTCTGGCCTTGCTAAGCAAGACCGTCACGGCCACCTTACCGGCGGCGCTGCTGGTGATCTTCTGGTGGCAACGCGGGCATCTGAGCGGGCGCCGCGACGTGGCGCCGCTGATGCCGTGGTTCGTGATCGGCGCGGCCGGGGGCCTCCTTACCGCCCTGGTCGAGCGCACGCTGATCGGAGCCCAGGGTGCGGAATTCCAGTTCACGCTGATCGAACGAGGCCTGATTGCCGGGCGGGTGGTCTGTTTCTATCTCGGCAAGCTGTTTTGGCCGGCGAACCTGACCTTCATTTACCCGCGGTGGCAGATCAGCCAGGGCGTGTGGTGGCAATATCTCTACCCGCTGGTTGTGGCCGTGTTGCTGGCGGCACTGTGGCGGATGCGTTCCCGGGCGCCGCTGGCGGCGATGCTGTTTTTCTGCGGGACGCTTTTTCCGGCGCTGGGCTTTTTCAACGTGTATCCGTTCCGATACTCGTTCGTAGCGGATCACTTCCAGTATCTGGCGAGCATAGGGATCATAGCCCTGTTTACCGCCGGCCTGGCGAGCCTTCTCCGACGATGGAGCTTCCAGCCCAAGCCGGCCGCGGCAGTCATGACAGTTGTTTTGGGAGGCGCGCTTGCTTTTCCCACCTGGAGCCAGAGCCGTCAGTACGCCAACGCTGAAACACTCTATCGCGTCACGATCAGCCGCAATCCGTCGTGCTGGATGGCCTACAACAATCTGGGCAACGCCCTGCAGGCAAGGGGACAGGTAGAGAAGGCGCTGGCACAATATCAAGAGGCCTTGCGGCTGAAACCGGACTACGCCGAGGCCCATAACAACCTGGGTGATGCCTTGCAGGGGCTCGGCAGGCTCGACGAGGCCATAACCCAATACCAGGCAGCCCTGCGGCTCAAGCCGGACTTTGGGGGGGCCTATTACAACCTCGGCAACGCCCTGCAGGGACAGGGCAGGCTCGAAGAGGCGGCGGCGCAGTACCGGGAGGCGCTCCGACACGAGCCGGGTTCCGCAGAGGCTCAGGGCAATCTGGGATCAGCTCTCCAGGGGTTGGGCCGGCTTGACGAGGCAGTAATTCACCTCAGGGAGGCTGTGAAGCTCAAGCCCGATTACGCCACGGCCTACAACAATCTCGGCAGCGCCTTGCAGCAGATGGGTCGTCTCGACGAGGCGGCGGCACAACACATGGAGGCTGTCCGGCTCAAGCCGGATTTTGCAGAGGCTTACAACTGCCTGGGCAGCGCGTTGCAGCGCATGGGGCGTGTCAATGAGGCAGTAACGCGATACCGTGAGGCCTTGCGACTCAAGCCGGACTACGCCGAGGCTCATAACAACCTGGGCAACGCACTGCTGGCTTTGGGCCGTCAAAGCGATGCGATCAAGGAATACAACGAGGCTTTGCGGCTCAAGCCGGATATCGCCGGGGTCTACTTCAACCTGGGCAATGCCCTGCAGGCGTTGGGCCGCCATGAAGAAGCGGTGACACAGTATAACGCGGCCTTGCGGCTCAAGCCGGACTTCACCGGGGCTCGCTACAACCTCGGACAGGTTCTGCAGGGGCTGGGACGGCTCGACGAAGCGGCCTTGCAGTACAGGGAGGTGCTCAAAGCGGAGCCGGGATCCGCGGAGGCCCACAATAATCTGGGAGTCGCGCTCGCAGGCCGGGGCCGGCTCGAGGAGGCTGCGACGCACTTCAGAGAGGCTCTCCGCATTAAGCCCGACTTCAGCGACGCGCGCGCTAACCTCAGCAGAGCCTTGACGCTGCTCGGCAAGCTCCATGGGCCGAGCGGACGCTGACGCGCGGCAGCGTTCACGAAGCGTGTGGAGAACGGCGGCGTCACCGCAATGGAGGATTATGAGCCTGTTACGCGGGTTTTTCAGTCCCAACAAGGAGGAAATCTGGCGGCAGCTGTCTGCAGAGATCGGCGCAAAATATGTCGAGGGCAGTCTATGGCGCGGCGCCAAGGTGCAGGCCCGCGTAAAGCCCTGGACTGTGACTCTCGACATCTACACCGTTTCGACGGGCCATACTCATATCCCTTACACACGAATTCGGGCGCCCTTTGTCAATGCCGACGGTTTCAGATTCCTGGTCTATCGCGCCGGTCTTTTCTCAGAACTGGGCAAGCATCTCGGGATGCAGGATGTCGAGGTTGGTTTTCCTGAATTCGATCGCGACTTCATCATAAAAGGAAATGACGAGGGCCGCCTGCGCCAGTTCTTTGCGAATGAAAAGATCAGGATGCTTCTCCAGTCGCAGCGCGACGTTCGTTTCGAAGTGGTGGACGATGAAGGCTGGTTTGGGGCTGATTTTCCCGAGGGGACGGATGAGCTGCGATTTCAAGCCAGCGGCATAATCAATGAAATCAGCCGCCTAAAACAGCTCTTTGAGCTTTTTGCTGTTACCCTCGATCAGCTCTGCGCTATGGGCTCCGCATATCTGAACAGCCCCGAAATCGAGCTGTAGGGTCGCCTGAGGAAGTTAGCGCGCAGACAGTCAATTTTAAATGCCGCCGCAACAGCAATTTTGATAAAATCCCATCGTTTCCTGAATTGCCCCTGACACTGCTCTGTGATCGCTGTGCACCGCCGGTGCGCACGCGACACATGCGGATCGACCTGATGGCGCACAATTACAGGATCATGGTTCGATGTCCGTCAACCGGGAAGATGATCGACAGCGGCATCCTCACTTCGGGCAGGGAAGCGATCAGCAGCGGACTCTTCCAGAATGGACTGGTTAGCTGTCCGTACTGCAGTCAAATGCATTCTTTCGAAGACAACAGCTTTCTCGACATGGACAAGGCGTCAGCCGCCGGCGGGCTGTGGCGACCCAACCGGTAGGCCGGTGCGGGCGGGGAAGATTCCCGAAATGTCTGCATGCGCCGCTTTCGACACTCAGAACCCGGAGTGGGGACCTGATAAGCTCGTGGACAAGACCTATTGCGAGTATTTGCTCGATGCGTTGGCCCTTGTTGCCGATCCCGCCGCGAAAGAGCTTTTCGTAAAGGAAAGACGGAATCCCGATATGGACGCATGGCACAGAAATAGATTCATGTAGGCGCATTGGTGCCCGCTTCAAAAGAAACAAAGTACTTGAAGGACGAAGGGGTGGTGGGCGCCACAGGACTCGAACCTGTGACCCCTGCGGTGTGATCGCAGTGCTCTACCAGCTGAGCTAGGCGCCCTTTGGTGCGGCATTATTTTACATGTTACTGAATATTTGTAAATAGCGATCAAGGAGATGACTCATGCGTATTGCAAAGAAGTTGCTTCCTCTGCTTGGAGTCGTTCTTTGGTTTGGGACTGCTCAACTCCGGGCGCAGGAAGATGAAACTCCGGCACAGAAGCAGTATCGCGATGACTATGAGCAATTTCAGAAAATCCAGGCGGTGAAGGAGCCGCTCAAGCGGGCTGACGAGTGGTTGAAGTTTTTGCAGGAACGGCCCAAATCCCAGCTGCTGCCCAATGTCCAGGCCGACCTGTTGATTATCTTGAACGACCTCGGGAATCAAAGCAGGTGGGACACGATGGTGCCGCTGGCAGAGCGTTTTATCAAGCTGCGCCCGAGAGTCGGCGAGACATATTACTATTATGGGCAGGCGCTAAACGGCCAGAAGAAATACGATGATGCCATGAGTGCTCTAGCGAAATGTTACATTTTGAAAAATCCGGGGTCCGATAAGGCGAAGAGATTTCTAGATGCGATCTATAAGAGTCAACATCAGGGAAAAACCGACGGCTTGGACGCCCTGATTCGGAAGATCAGGAGCGAAATCGGCATCTGAAAAACCAGCAGGTGTGAAAATAGCTGACGCAACTTGACGGGCTGAAGCCCGTTTCCACCGGGCTCAACTGTCAGCTAATGTTAAGTGGGTACGGGCTTTAGCCCGTGTTCAGATCCCGGTTTTTCATGCGCCCGGGCGCGCCCCCGGCGCATGAGGGATGGCATTGAGATTATTGAGATACGACTGTGCCACAACGTGCTGTTCGTTGCTGTATTCGCGTGCAGGATTTCAATCGTGGGCTTGTTTGGCTGTTTCTTGAATTTGCTGCGGTCGGAGGTTACCATTACTTATGGATAAGGACGCCTGTCCCGTAACAGGCAGATCATAAAACTTCGCCCCAGGAGCATTGGAGCATCTGACATGCTACCCACTTTTGCTGTACTGATGTTGGCTTTCGCCGAAGCCGTGACAGTCGTGGGACCAGCTTACCCTCCGAACGCGATTGCCGGCGGCAACGTTGTCGCCCTTCTCCACGTGTCGGCAGGTTCTGTCAAACAGGTTGAGATCCTGCAGGGTGATCCGCCATTCGTTGCCCCTGCGCGCGCATCCCTTGGCAGCTGGCGCTTCAAAGCTACCGAAAATAGCAATGTGCTCGTCGTGGTGAATTTTCGTTCGCCCAACCTGTACTCCACTGGGTCGGCAGCCCAGAAATTAGCTGTGTCTCATCCTGTGCCCGGCGCACTCTATCCCACGAACGTGATCGAGCCCGCCTATCCGCCTAACTCCATGGCAGAGGGGAGTGTGGTGTTGCACTTGGATGTCACAGAGGCCGGCTCTGTCTCCAGCGTGAAGGTCGTGCAGGGATTGGGGAGCTTGACAGCAGCCTGCTCCGCAGCTGCACGGCAATGGCGATTCGTGCCTGCCCGAAACCAGAAGGGGATGGTCACCGCCTCTGAAGCGTACGCAGTCTGTGTCGTGCGCCGCCCGATTCTGCTCCGAAAATAGACAAATCGGTATCGCAATCGGAACTCTTAGCCGACAAGAGCCGATGGCGATTGCGATGCCGATCCCGGGATGCGCCCCGACCTCCACGGAGGAATCGGGTGTAGAATGTGTGTCAAGAGGAGATCATCATGAAGGCTTTCGTTAAAGTGATTCTTGCATTTCTTCTGTTGACGCCAACGCTCTGCTCTCAGATCCTGCCCGCCACCGGCGCGGAAATCACCGAGTACTTGCGCGGTTATGCCCGCATCAAGATGGTGAATCTCAGCGCCTACACTTATGGCTGTGCGGTCGGCCAGACTTGGCGTTGGAAGGATGGGCGGGAGGCCGTGCGCATTCTTATTTACCAGGACCCTGATGAGCAGCAGGTCCGTGTGCCGGCGGATGGCTTATTCAGCGTGACCTTTTCCGCGAGGGCCAACGGATCGGAAACGCTATCGATCCAGGGATGGGGCCTCGTCGAACTCTATTCTGCCGATCCAGCGCAACGGACCGTATTTGCCCGCGCGGCTCCGACCAACGCAACAGCCGTTCGGATGATCAGATGGTCCCATTTGCTCGACGGCACGCTGGAAGTGTGGATAGAGCAGGCGCCGGCCAACGGCTAATCTCCGGCTCCCGCCCGTCAACCTCAAAGTCTAAATTTCCTCGAAACGAAGACGGAACCATGCCGACGATCGGCGAGGATAGTGCCATTGGCGGCGAAGAGAACGCCAAACGTGCCTTGTGCTGCCGGGAACCTTGGTAAAAGCATAAGAACGGGGGTGAAGCACCAGGATATGGGCCTGCTGCCGATCGGGGCTTCTGAGCCAGCACAGCGCGGGCCGCTGGGCGACTGGGGGCGCTGGAAGGCGTCAACCGGCACCTACTTCTTCATCGACGCAAGTACCTGCCTTATCCCGTCTCTGACTACCTCTACGCTGGATATGATTTTAGAGGGAATCTTGTCGAACCCGCATGTTTGTTGGTGGATGGTGGGGGGATCGAACCCCCGGCCTCCGCATTGCGAACGCGGCGCTCTCCCAGCTGAGCTAACCACCCACTCCTATCATCGTAGGCTCGGTCTTGAAACCGAGCGGAAATTATCACCGAAGGCCATCAGCCTGTCAAACCTGAAATTGGATGACAGAACGTCAATTCGCTGATTTCAATGACTTGCTGAAACTCTCGAACTGATGAAATCAGGGAATCGATATCCGGTCATCCGTTTTCAAGAGAGGTAGATCGGGATAGGGGTGAAGGACAAAATCAGGATGAACAGCGCCATGATTCCCAGGATCTCGCGTGCGGTGCCGATCCCCTCCTCTTCATAGAGCGTAGGCGGATGATAGAAGCGGAAGCGCATGCCGAAGAAGAAAATCAGACAGGCAAATATCAAGTAGGAGGGAATTGGCCACCCGGCGAAGCTGACCAGCATCAAGGCAATAGATGCACCGATGGACACTTTTTTTTGGCGCTCTCTGCCGAACAAGGCATAAGTGATATGTCCCCCGTCGAGCTGCCAGATCGGGAACAGGTTCAGGCTGGTGGCGAGCAGCCCAAACCAGGCGGCCATGGCAATCGGATCTGCCAGCATGTCCTGCGTCTCGGGCGCATAACCCAGTACGGCCTTGCCCACCAAGCGAAACAGAAGCGGCTCTCCGAAGCCGATGCCGTCGTGAACACTGCCCTTGGGGATCAGCTTCGAAAAGGCGATACCGACAATGAGTGCCGGAACCACAAAGGCAAAGCCCGCGAGCGGTCCCGCAATGCCTACGTCGAAGAGGGCGCGTTTGTGCTGAAAGTGCGATCGGATCCGGATGAACGCGCCCAGCGTGCCTGCATAGGAAACGGGAAAGGGAAGGAAGAAAGGCGGCGTGCAGCGAATGCCGTAGTGGCGACAGGCAAGGAAATGGCCCATCTCATGGGCCAGGAGAATCGCGATCAAGGTGAAGGAAAAGGGTATCCCTTCCAGCAAGAGCGAGGGATGCACAAAAACCGCCCACGCCATTCGCATGATCCCTGTGTTATCGCCGTAGACATAGAACAGGCCGGCGAACATAGTGCTCAAAAGCGTTGTCAGAAAAAGAAAAGCGGGGAAACGCCACTCGCGCCAACCGGGCGGGCTCACGTTCACGGCCGGACCTTCTTGTTCAGTCGCACCTGCAAGCCGGGGTTCCGGGGTTTGTCCGGATGAGTCCAGGGTAAAGTCGCTGCTCACAGAATCAGAGCTCTCTCAAAACTCGCAGAGCGGCCAGAGCGCTGGCGGCGTATCTGTCGATGTCAGTAAATCTTGTCGGCACGAATTTCCTTGCCCGGCTTGAAACGGATGGTCTTTCCGGGGGGGATAGCGACTTCCTCGCCGGTCCTGGGGTTTCGGCCGACGCCGCTCTTACGCGGCTTTACGATGAAGACCCCGAAACCGCGCAGCTCGATCCTCTCTCCTCGCTTAAGCGCGTTCTTGAGCGAGTTGAAGACAGATTCCACCGCAATTTCCGCTTTAACCTTTGTGATATTCAACTGGTCGGCGACACGGTTCACGATGTCCTGTTTTATCACGCTGATCCTCCATAAATTGGTGCAAACATATTATTTGTGGTCGTAAATGCTGTCAAGCCAATTCTATTTACGCGCTTTACACACCCGGGACCCGATGTTAGACTCGCGCCTTGTTCACTAATCGGAGGACCTCAAATGGGAGTGATGCCCGATCGCTGGATTGCAGAAATGGCGCGAAAGCACGGCATGATCCGTCCTTTTGCCGCAAACCGAACCCGTAGCGGCAGGATCTCTTACGGCGTCAGCTCTTACGGCTATGATTTCCGTCTTTCGCGTGAATTCAAGATACCGGCCTTGGGTACCGCTAAGCGTTGGGATCCCAAAAAGATGGGTCAGGCTCCCTGGATCGATCACAACAGTTCCTCCTGCTGGATTGCGTCGAACTCCTACGTGCTCGGACGATCTCTGGAGTACTTCCGAATTCCACGGGACATCCTTGTAATCTGTCAGGGGAAATCCACTTATGCGCGTTGCGGTCTGATCGTAAACGTTACGCCGTTCGAACCGGAGTGGGAAGGATTTGTCACCGTCTCCCTTGTCAATGCCGCACCCATCCCCGTCCGGGTTTTTGCCGGGGAAGGAATCGCCCAGCTCGTGTTTCTCAAAGCCGAGAGCGAGTGCGAAACGTCTTACGCCGATCGCAAAGGCAAGTACCAAGCACAGAAGAAGATCCAGATTGCGCGCCTCTAGCAATGAAAAGCAAAAGATCAACGCAGGGGCCGTGCAGAGCGACGGAGCGCGCGGAGAGTTTCACCCGGTCGAGGCTGAGAGTGCTTTGCATTCTCCGTCGCTCTCCACGGCCTCCGCGTTGAGTTGTCGCGGCTCGTCACGAGTTGCGCCGCTCGTGAAATTCGTTCCGTCGGTTCGGAACTTGCATGGTAGTTCGGCTTCCCCTATCATTCGGGTGTCGATCCCAGGTACTACCAAGTGAAACGATCCGGCATATTCCACATCAAGCAGCTACCAATTCTCCGCGGGCTCGTATTGAGCGCAATGTTGCTCTCTGCCGCGTGTGGTTACCACATCGCTGGTTCCGTCAGGAATCTGCCTGGTGGAGTGCACTCCATCGGCATCCCGACTTTTAAGAACGACACGCGCGAATACAAGCTCGAGCAGCAGATCACCGCGGCCGTGCTGAAGGAGTTCACCTTGCGGACACGGGTCCCTGTGAGCTCTCGATCCGAGGGAGTGGATGCGGTGCTGGAGGGCGAAATTCACGCCCTGAATTCCAGCCCCGTCACGTTCGGCGCCGACGGCTTCGCGTCTGAGTTTCTGGTAACAGTGGCAATCTCGGCGAGGCTCGTGCGCGTCAAGGATGGCGCTGTTATCTGGGAGAATCCCGGATTCAGCTTCCGCGCGACGTACGTACTAAATACAAAAGTCACCCGATTCTTCTCGGAAGAGAATGCTGCGGTGGACCGTCTGGCTCGCGACCTTGCTGCCAGTCTGGCCAGTTCCATTCTCACACGCTAATCCGTTGCCTACACTGACCTCCGACGAACTTGATTTCGACCTTGACCGTGGCCGGTTCTGCCCCGTCTACTTCTTCCTCGGAAAAGAAGAGTATCTCTTGCGCACGGCAATCTCAACGCTCAAGGCCAAAGCCATCGCTCCTGAAGCGCTGGCCTTCAACTTTGTAGAGTGCAGCGGGCGTAGCACGGAGGGCGCGAAGATTGTGGAGGAAGCGAATACCTTCCCGATGATGTCGCCTCGCCGGCTCGTGCTGGTCACAGATGTCGACGAGATGCCGGCAGCCGGGCTGGAAGCACTCGCTGCATATGCGGGAGGGCCACACGAGAAGACCGTACTGGTCCTCACAGCCGCTGATTTCGATCGGCGAACTTCGTTCTATAAGCGCATGGCCGACTGCGCTTGCGTTGTCGAATTTGCGAAACTGAAGGAAGCCGCATTGGAAAGATGGGCGGGAAACTTCGTATCACGCCGTGGCTATCGGATCGCCCCGGCCGCGCTGAGGCGACTGGTGGATCTGGCCGGTTCCGATCTGCTCACTCTGATCAACGAGATCGAAAAACTCATCCTGTATGCCGGCAAGGAAAAGGAGATTCAGGAATCGGCCGTCGACACCCTGGTCCCGGCGAGCCGTGAGCACGGGATTTTCGAGCTCACTGCCGCTCTGGGGAGGCGAGACCGCAAGGCCGCGCTCCGGCTGCTGGGGAATCTGCTGGAGGCTGGGGAAGCGCCTCTGGTCATCGTTTCCATGATGGCCAGGCATTTTCGGCAAATACTTATCGCCAAAGAACTTTTAGCGGAAGGGTGCGGGCCGCGCGAGATCAGCCGCGCCGCCCAGGTGCCGGAATTCATCTTGAGTGATTTTCTGCGGCAGGCCAAAGCCTTGGAGCCGGAAATGGCCCGCAACATGTATCAACGGCTTGCCCACATTGATCGCAGCTTCAAATCCTCCCGCCCGGACGAGAGATTGCTTCTGGAGCAACTGGTCTGCTCGCTTTGACGAAAAAAGAAAAGCAGCCATGAACCGCATCCACAGACACAAACTCGTAGTTCGTGGTCGTCAGTGCTTATGTGGGGCTGCATCTTCGCTACTTTGCGGCGGGCGACGCAGCGGCATTCAAGTGTTTAGAAAGCCGCGATTTATGACGGGCTGCCGCGTTGCTGCTCAGAACGCCCTCGTCGACGGCGCTATCGATATCCGAGTAAAGCTGCGGCAGAGAAGCCTTGGCGTCCTCGATTTTGCCTGCCGTGAGTTTCTCGGAAAACGTCTTCAAAGATGTTCTGAAAGCGCTGCGATTGCTGCGATTTCTGTTCTTTCGCCTGATGCTTTGCCGGTGTGCCTTAAGCGCCGACGCGTGATTTGCCATTCCTGCCACTCCTCACTATGGTCAAAGTCCGTTCGGATCAATGAGAGCCTCTGGCCAAAACTCTTATGCTACAATAACTTATCAAATCAGTCAAATGGTATTTTGACATTGACTTGGGGGGATCGCGAGCCTAAGATATTTTTAGACATGCGAAGAAAGCCTTTTGAGGTATGCCCTGCCATCAAGTGGAGCGGACGCGAGGTTTTTCGCCCCTTCAAAATCCCGTTTGAGGTCAAATCAGTCCTGAGATGAAAAAAGTCCTTCTCTCGGATCGCAGTCTGCAACTGCTTTTTGGCCCTCTCGACGAAAACATCAGATTCCTGGAAAACCTTTTTGCCGTGACGATTCAGGCCCGGGATTCCAGTCTGACTATTGATGGGGAGGAAGACAACGTCAGCCTTCTCGAGCGCATTCTCCTCGATTTTTCCGGCCTGGTGGACAAGGGGCACAACATCAGCAACGGCGACCTCAAGTCGGCGTTCAAGCAGATCGCCGAAGATGCGGCGCTGTCCCTGCACGATTTCTTCCCAAAGATGCAGCTGCTGGCGGCCGGCAAGAGGCAGGTGACGCCCAAGAGCTTGAATCAACGGCGCTACGTTGAGGCGATTCGCCAGAACGATATCGTGTTCGGCATCGGCCCGGGCGGAACAGGCAAGACCTTCCTGGCCGTGGCGATGGCACTCACCTATCTCTTGGAAAAGGGTGTGTCGCGCATTATCCTGACCCGTCCGGCAGTCGAGGCCGGCGAAAAACTCGGTTTTCTTCCGGGTGATCTGGAGGCCAAGATCAATCCGTATCTGAGGCCGCTCTACGATGCGCTTTATATTCTCATGGAGTCGGAGAAGATCCAGCGTTACATGGAGACGGGAGTGATCGAGATCGCCCCCCTGGCTTTTATGCGGGGCAGGACTCTCAACGATGCCTTCATCATACTGGATGAAGCACAGAATACGACTTCCGAGCAGATGAAGATGTTCCTGACTCGAATTGGCCTGCACTCCAAAGCCGTGATTACCGGAGATATCACACAGATCGACCTCCCGTTCGGGCGCAGTTCCGGGCTGGTGGAGGCCAGAAATATTCTCAGTGACGTAGAGGGACTGGCTTTCTGTTATTTCAACGAAAGCGATGTGGTCAGACACCATCTGGTACGCTTGATCATCAAGGCGTACCAGCAGCACGCCCAGAATGGGATGAGCGCTGGTGGCGATGGGAATGGCGAAAGAGAAACATAGGATACGCCTCGGCATTCTGTTCGGGGGCAGATCCAGCGAACATGAGGTCTCGCTGTCGTCGGCCGCATCGGTGATCGGCGCGCTGGATCCGAGCGAATTCGAAGTGACGGCCATCGGCATTACCAGGAGCGGCAAGCTCGCCAGTAGCGCCGAGGTGCGAGCCATGCTCCCGGCCGAGCTTCTGGATCGGGTCAGGTTGGGTGGGGGCAGCGAAGAGGTTCTGCCCTGGACGGGTGGATTTGATGCGCAACGCGAAGAAACGAATCGGCGCCCTGAGATCATCTTTCCTCTGCTGCACGGCCCTTACGGCGAAGATGGAACGATCCAAGGGTTGCTGGAAATCGCCGGTGTGCCTTACGTGGGTTGCGGTGTGCTTGCGTCTGCCGTCGGGATGGATAAGGATGCGATGAAGCGCCTCTTTGCGCAGGCGCGGCTGCCGATCGTCCCGTTTCGGGTGGAATCCTCGCGCGGCCTGGAACAGAGGCTGGATAGCCTTCGGCACGAGATCGAGGTTCAATTCGGCTACCCGGTCTTTTCGAAACCTGCCAATCTTGGCTCCTCGGTCGGTGTCTGCAAGATCCATCATGCAGGCGAATTTGATGATGCGATCCTTTCCTCGGCGCAGTTCGACCACAAGATTATCATCGAGAAGGGGATTGATGCCAGAGAGCTGGAATGTGCCGTGCTCGGCAACAACACTCCCGAAGCCTCCGTGGTCGGCGAAGTGGTTCCGGCTTGCGAGTTTTACAATTATGAGGCCAAGTACGCCAATCCCGACAGCCGGGTTCAGATTCCCGCCGACATCGTCGACGACAAGGCCAAAGCCGTCAGGGATCTGGCGCTGCGCGCCTTCCGGACGATCGACGGGTCAGGATTGGCACGCGTGGATTTTTTCCTGGATCGCAAATCGGGCGCTGTCTGGCTCAACGAGATCAATACCATGCCGGGATTTACCAGCATCAGCATGTATCCCAAGTTGTGGAACGCCTGCGGTGTGCCTTTTGACCGGCTGATCCGGCGTCTCGTGGATCTGGGATTTGAGCGCTATCGGGAGCGCATGGACCTATCGCATGAATCGTCTGCTGGCGGCATGGTCGCAAAACCGCAAAAGGCGTGACATCATCCTATGGCCGACTGCAATTTTGAATGTTGGATGTGGTGCCAGGACGCCGGGGCAAGAGTGATTTTGAGCGTGTCGGCGCCTGGCGGTTTGATTCACTTCGGGATTGACCTTTGGAGCTTATGATCTTATGAACCTGACGAATTTTCAGAGAGACGAAAGGAGGGGAACCGATATGAACGTTCCGATTGGTGAGGCAGAACTCCGTCAACAGTTGCTTGCGAGGGACGAGGAATTCAAGAAGCTTGCCGCTGAGCACCAGTCCTACGACGAGCAACTGGCATTGTTAAGCCACCGTCACCACCTGAGTGATGAAGAGAGAATTCAGGAAATCAGGCTCAAGAAGAAGAAACTGCTGCTGAAGGATCAGATGTACTCCATCGTTCAGCGATATCGAAGGGAAATGAATTCCGGTTCCTGACCCTTCTGCGTTTCCAATCAGGCCAGTTTTGACGGGCATTCGGAGTTCTCGCATCACACCAGGAGGGGGATTCCAGTCTCTAGAATCGGCCCCCAAGCCCCGATGATCAACGACGCATATCGATTCATCCTTCCTCTGTTAGCGCTGGCGGCGCTCTGCGCCTATCTCAGGCTGGGCGTGGCGGTGGCGGTGCTGCTCCTTCTGGCAGTATTTGTCGGTTACTTTTTTCGAAATCCCACCCGTGAAATCCCCGCAGACGACAAAAAGATCGTTTCACCCGCGGATGGAAGAGTCGTCCGTGTGGTGTCGATGCCGCGGGGCGAAGGTGAACTGCCCGGCGGGCGGAGCCTCAGCATCTTTCTCAACATTTTCGATGTTCACGTCAACCGCGCCCCCATTCGCGGCGAACTCGAGCGCCTGGAGTACAAGCGGGGTAAGTTCAAGGTCGCGTATGACGAGGAAGCGTCGCGTGTTAACGAGCAGAACATCCTGACCATCCGCGGGCCACGTACTCGTGTCGTGGTCAAGCAAATTGCAGGATTGGTGGCCCGCCGCGTGGTATGCTGGAAGCGGCCCGGGAATACTCTGGAGCGTGGGGAGCTCTTCGGGCTGATCCGCTTTGGATCGCGCGTTGATGTTCTTCTTCCAGCTGAGGTCAAGATTCTGGTCAAGGAAGGCGACCGCGTCAAAGGCGGAAGTTCGGTGATCGGAGAGGTCCTCTGAATGAGGTCACAGGCACAGATTGCTGAAGGCGATATGGAAGAGCGGCCCAGGCATCGCCTGGGCCGCTCCGTATTCATCCTTCCCAGCCTGTTTACAGTCGGCAACATCTTTTGCGGCTACTATGCCATCATCTCGACCATGCACGGCAACTACGATCGTGCCGCGGAAGCCATCGGAGTAGCAATCATACTCGATGCGCTCGACGGCAAGATCGCTCGGCTCACGAACTCGACCTCGGGTTTCGGCCTCCAGCTCGACTCGCTGGCGGATGTGATTTCCTTCGGCATCGCCCCCTCCATTCTGGCGTTTTTCTGGGGGCTGCAGAGCGTGGACTACCGGCTTGGCTGGACCGCTGCCTTCACGTTCACCATTTGCGGAGCGATGCGACTGGCCCGCTTTAATGTTCAGGCGGGGCGTTTCAAGCACTTTGTCGGTCTGCCGATTCCTGCGGGCGGGGGCACAATAGCGGCCATCGTCTATTTCTTCGGCGCACCAGTCACCGGCAGAATCAGCGCCGGCATTCTGGTAGCGGCTGTCTTCGGGCTGGCGCTGCTGATGATCAGCACGTTCAAATACAGCAGCCTGAAGAATCTCACGCTCGGGAGGAAGTCGCACTTCGCGGTTCTGATCATCGCCCTTTTGGTCGCTTTGATTTACAGCTTCTCCGAATGGACGCTGCTGGTGGTTGCACTGGGATACTCGCTGTCGGGGCCGGTGCTGCGAATTTATTCACTCCTGCAGCACAGGAAGAGAACACCCGTGGAGATTCACCTCCCGGACACTGGTGAACCTCACTGATCGCGTCGCTTTTGAACTGCCTCAATCCGGTGCCATCCTGGACGGGCGACGCACCATTGGCGAAAACCAGCCGCAAGCGTGCCCGGCCACGCCGGGAACTTTGTCGCGGATTTGTCGCTGTTCCTGAGAAATCGTATACTGAGCAAGCTATGTCGGCTACGGGCGTAGGGTGCCGTTTTCTGACCTACCTGGCAGTTGCCGGTTTCGGGATCTGCATGACTTCGTGCGCGACTCTGCAGGTACCGCTCTCTCCGCCGGCGTTTCCGCCCGGGGAAGTGCTGCACTCGAGCCTGCAGGGAATTGATATCGGGGTGAGTCCGATTGCGGGGAAGGACGCGTATCTCCAGCTCTTTGATGAATATCTTCCCGGGGATGGCGTTGCAGCCCTCTGGGTAGAAATTCACAACACGCGCCCTTCGGCCATCGAGCTTCGGCCGGGGAACTGGTATCTTCGGATCGGCAACCAGACCTTTCCCGCCCTGCGCGTCTCGGAAGTCTTCGAGCGATACTACCGAGGCAACCGGATCCGGATGTATTCCGTCCGGACCGACGGGACCGCCCGGCTCGACATGGAGAGGGTTACTTTCCCGCCGGGCTCGCTTCCGCAGTCTCAGAAGCGTGGCGGATTCCTTTTTTTCCGCATCGATCCGGCCATGGGGGCCGACTGGAACCGCGAAGCCACGTTGTGTATGCATGACGTCCGGCTCGACCGGCGTTTGAAAACAAACCTCGAAGTCGCACTCAACCATGCCAACCCGTGAAGTAGAGGCCATCGTTCTGCGGCAGTACCCGCTTTCCGAAGCGGATCGGATCGTCGTCCTCCTGACACGCGAACATGGAACGCTGCGAGGCGTGGCTCAAGGCGCCAAGAAGATGCGCAGCCGCCTGGGCGGATGCCTGGAGCCCATGAATCACGTGCGGCTGCAATACTATATCAAGGAAGGCGCCGATCTCTCCCGCATCTGGCAGTGCGAAATCATTCACTCCTACCTGGGCAAGAATCCGACGCCGGACCGGGTCTTCGGATTCGGTTACCTTGCCGAACTGGCGCAGGAACTGGTGCCCGAGAACAATCCGAATGCGCTGCTGTTCCGCCTTTTCCTCGCAGTGCTCGCAGCGGGAGAACGCATGGGCGCCAACGAAGCGCTGTTGCGCTATTTCGAGCTCTGGGCCCTCAAGCTCAACGGCTGGCTTCCCAATTATGACTATTGCTCGGGTTGCGGCAGATGTGTTAAAGATGATGGGTTCTACGCATGGCCCGAAGCCGGCCAGGGGCGCTGCGGTGCCTGCGCGGAGAATCGGGGTGTAAGGATCAGCTCGGATGCCGCCCGTTCGTTGCACGAGGTTCTGGAGCTTTCACCGGAGCAGTACGCTTCCCGCGCTCAACCCGGCTCGGCAGCGCGTGGTCTGGAGCGCCTGACGCAAACATTGATCGAATGGCATCTGGAGAAGCGGCTCAAGTCATACCATAACTTGAAAGAAATGCTGCGCGGCAGTTAGGGGCTATGCAACAGAAGAACTTTCAACAGATAATTCTGACGCTCGAGCAGTACTGGGATCGCGAGGGCTGCGCGCTGCAGCAGCCATACGATCTCGAAGTCGGAGCAGGCACGATGGCCCCGGAGACATTCCTGAGAGTGCTCGGGCCGGAGCCGTACCGCGTGGGATACGTAATGCCGTCGCGCAGGCCTGCGGATGGACGCTATGGAGACAATCCCAATCGCGTTCAGAAACACTACCAGTATCAAGTGATCCTCAAGCCTGCCCCGCAAGATTCGCAGGACCTTTACCTCAGGAGTCTGCAAGCGCTCGGGATTGACCTGCGGGAACACGATCTGCGGTTCGAGGAGGACAACTGGGAGTCGCCGACGCTGGGAGCGTGGGGCATCGGCTGGCAAGTGCTGCTTGATGGGCTCGAAATCACCCAGTTTACCTACTTTCAGCAGGCGGGCGGAATCGACCTCGATCCGGTGAGCTGCGAGATCACTTACGGACTCGAGCGCATCGGCACGTTCATCGCCGAGGTTGACAGCATCTACGATCTGGTCTGGACGAAGGGGCTGAGCTATCGCGATGTCCGCCATCGGGAGGAGGTCGAATTCTCCAAGTACAATTTCGAAGTCGCGAACGTGCCCATGCTCTTCAGCTTGTTCAACCTCTTCGAGGAAGAGTGCAACCGTCTGCTGGCGCTCGATCTGGTGTTACCCGCATACGACTACTGCTTGAAATGCTCCCACACTTTCAACCTGCTTGATTCACGGGGGGCCATCAGCGTGACCGAACGCGTCGGCCTGATCGCACGCGTGCGGCAACTTGCCTGCGAAGTGGCCCGCCGATACGTTGCCGGCCGCAGGCAGCAGGAGTTTCCGCTGCTGCAGGCAACCGGCGCCGATACTGCGCCCGGGCCAGCGTAGTGTCCCAGAGATCTACTTATGGATAAAGCGGAATTGGTTGTCGAGATTGGTACTGAAGAAATTCCTGCTTCCATGCTCGAAAGCGCCACGCATCAGCTTGCCCGGCATCTCATCGAAGACTTGCGCACGGAGCGGCTGGGGGCTGATCTGGACACGGTGTGGTATACGCCGCGACGCATGATTGTCGGTGTGCGTGACATTCCCCGCCGTCAGGAAGATCTTATCGAAACGATCCTGGGGCCTCCCCGCCGAGTGGCTTACGATGCCGAAGGCAAGCCGACCCGGGCGGCTTTGGCTTTTGCAGAGAAGAGCGCCATTCCTCTCTCCAAAATCAAGATCGTGGAGACACCGAAAGGCGAGTATCTCTCTGCGGTGCGCAGGCAGAAGGGAGAGCAGGCCGCCAGGGTTCTGGCACGCCTGATCCCGGCAGCGATTGCGAAGATCGAGTTCCCAAAGGCCATGTATTGGACCCCGGACAAATTTCGCTTTGCGCGACCCCTGCGGTGGATTGTTGCGCTCTATGCAGGCAAGGTGGTCAGGTTTGCGCTTGCCGATGTCGAATCGTCCCGCTACACCGCGGGTCATCGTTTCACCGGCAAACCCAGAATCGCCGTTCGGGATCTGACTTCCCTTAGAGACTCTCTGCGGGAAAACGGTGTGATCGTCGATCCCGCGGAGCGGCGGGCCACGATCCAGACGGGCCTGGATCAAGCGGCTGAGGCCGCCGGCGGCCGCCTGCTCGCCGACGACAGCCTGCTCGAAACGGTGGTCAACCTCAATGAGAATCCCTCAGTTGTCTGCGGAGCCTTCGACCGGAGATTTCTCAACCTTCCCGAGGAGATTCTGGTCACCGTCATGAAGGAGCACCAGAAATACTTCTCAATCGTGAATTCAGAGGGCCGCCTCCTTCCTGTTTTTCTCGCCGTGATCAATCTCAGCGCCGATCCTGGTGCGAAAATCCGCGGCGGGCACGAACGTGTTTTGCGCGCTCGCTTCGCCGACGCTGAGTTTTTCTGGAACAGCGATCGCAAGACCAAACTCGCGGACCGCGAAGCCTCGCTCAAGAGCGTGCTGTTTCAGCAAAAGCTCGGCTCGTATTATGCCAAGACCCAGCGCGTGTTGGCGCTGCTGCCGAAGACGGCAGCGGCCGCCGCCTGTGCCGGCGAGTTGCCGGACTTGGAGACGGCCGCGCACCTGCTCAAATGTGATCTCGTGACCGAGATGGTGAAGGAGTTTACCGATCTCCAGGGGATCGTCGGGGGCCTGTATGCTCGTGCCGAGGGTTATCCTGAAAAGGTCTGGCGCCCCGTATACGAACATTACATGCCTAAGGCCTCCACTTCTCCGTCCCCATCCAGCTTGGGCGGCGCAGTGCTCGCCCTGACCGACCGGCTCGACACCGTGTGCGGCTGCTTCTCGGTTGGACTGATTCCGACGGGTTCCAAGGATCCGTTCGCCGTGCGCAGGCAGGGCAACGGCATCCTGAAGATCCTGCTGGATCATCGTATCCGCACCTCGCTCGAGCAGCTCATCACCTGGAGCCTGGAAGCCCTGGCGGCACCGTCCAGCGAGACCGCCGCCGAGCTCAAGAAGTTTTTCGAGGGGCGGCTGCGCTTTTTATTCGAGGAGATGGGCTACTCCTATGATTGCATCAACGCCGCGCTGGCCGTGGGATTTGACGATCCCGCCGACGCCGCGGAGCGAGCGCGCGCGCTGCAGGCAATGCGAACGGAGCAGGACTTTCTGGCGCTGGCTTCGAGTTTCAAGAGGGTGATGAACATCCTCGCACAGTCCGGATCGTCCGCAGAAGAGCCCGACGCGGCTCTGATGACCGATGCGGCAGAGACTACCCTGTGGCAGCGCTATCTGGAGACGCGGCCCGAAGTCGAGGCGGCGGGCAGGGACGGCCGGTACGGCGACGCTTTGCGCCGGATGGCTTCGCTGCGCGGCGTCGTCGATGCATTTTTCGAGCAGGTATTGGTCATGGCGGAAGATCCGGGACTCCGCAGGAATCGTCTCGCCCTTCTCGGCCGGCTGGCGCAACTATTCCTCAGAGTGGCCGACATTTCGCAGATTGTATTTGAACGAGCTGGTTGAATCATATCAGAAACCTGGATTGCGCATTCCTGAGCGTGGTCCCTGCAGAGGAACACGAAAATGATCTCAAAGGGAATCAAGATCAAGCCCGCCCGCGGCCGGCTGGGTGTTGTGCTGCCCGGAATGGGTGCTGTCAGCTCAACCTTTATCGCGGGCGTAGAGGCCGTCCGGAGAGGATTGGCCAAACCAATCGGGTCGCTCACCCAGATGGGTACGATTCGCCTGGGCAAGCGTACCGAACGCCGCGTTCCGGCAATCAAGGACTTCGTTCCGCTCGCCTCCTTGAAGGACCTGGTGTTCGGCGGGTGGGACATCTTCACGGAGGACGTCTATTCCGCCGGCCTCAATGCGGGAGTGCTGGAAAAAAGCCTGCTGGATGCGGTCAAGCCGGCGCTCAAGAAGATCCGGCCTTGGCCCGCGGCGTTCGACAACTATTATGTCAAACGCCTGCACGGGCCAAACGTCAAGAAGGCCGCAAACAAGATGGAGCTGGCCGAGCAGTTGCAGGAAGACATCATCAACTTCAAGAAGAAAAACAAACTCGACCGTGTCGTCATGGTGTGGTGCGGCAGCACCGAGATTTTCCTCAGGAAAAAGCCTGTTCACCAGACGATCGCAAGTTTCGAGAAAGGGCTGGCGGCGAACGACGTCGCGATCGCACCGAGCATGATCTATGCCTACGCGGCTCTGAAGGTCGGAATCCCGTATGCCAACGGGGCGCCCAATCTGAGTGCCGACATCCCCGCGCTGCTGCAACTTGCCAATGAGCGTTGCGTGCCGATCTGCGGGAAGGATTTCAAGACCGGCCAGACCCTGATGAAGACGATTCTGGCGCCGGGCCTGAAATCACGCCTCCTGGGCTTGAACGGTTGGTTCTCCACCAACATCCTGGGCAACCGCGACGGCGAAGTGCTCGACGACCCCGAATCGTTTAAAACCAAAGAAGAGAGCAAGCTTTCGGTCCTGTCGCAGATTCTGCAACCCAGTGTCTACCCCGACCTCTACTCCAATTTCACCCACCGCGTGCGCATCAACTATTATCCGCCGCGCGGCGATAACAAAGAGGGCTGGGACAACATCGACATCTTTGGCTGGCTCGGCTACCCGATGCAGATCAAGGTGGACTTCCTCTGTCGGGATTCGATCCTGGCCGCACCGCTGGTCCTTGATCTGGTCCTGTTCCTTGATCTGGCCCATCGCTGCGGCATGAAGGGGATCCAGGAATGGCTCTCCTTCTACTTCAAGAGCCCGATGTGCGCTCCGGAACTCTACCCTGAGCATGACCTTTTCATCCAGCTCATGAAGCTGAAAAACACGCTGCGCTACCTGCGCGGCGAGGAAATGATCACGCATCTGGGCCTGGAGTATTACGACTAGCCGAACGACGTAGTGCTGAGTACTGAGTTCCGGGTCACGAGCATCGCAGGAGACTCGGAACTCAGTACTCGTTTCAAGCAGTGCGCGAGACACTTTCTTGCGTGCCGAGCGCGGCGTGCGCGGCCGCGAGCCGCGCGATCGGTACGCGATAAGGGGAGCAGGAGACGTAATTCAGCCCCACCTCGTGACAGAAGATGACGGACGAAGGCTCGCCGCCGTGCTCGCCGCAAATCCCCACCTTCAGATTGCTCCGGGTGCTTCGTCCTCTCTCCGTGCCCATCCTCACCAATTGACCGACCCCCTCACGATCGAGAACCTGGAACGGGTCATACTCGAAGATCCGGTGCTCGATGTAGTAAGGCAGAAACTTGCCCGAATCGTCGCGCGATAGACCGAAGGTGGTTTGGGTCAGATCGTTGGTGCCGAAGGAGAAGAATTCGGCTACTTCGGCAACCTTGTCCGCGGTGAGCGCCGCCCGAGGCAGCTCGATCATGGTCCCGACCAGAAAATCAACACTTTCTTTGGCTTTGGCGAAGATCTCGCCTGCCACGCGGCGGACCACGTCGGCCTGCAGCTTGAGCTCCGCCTGATCGGCGACCAGCGGAATCATGATTTCGGGATGAACCTTGACGCCCCGCTTCTTGACGTTGACCGCTGCCTCAAATATGGCGCGTGCCTGCATCTCCGTGATTTCGGGGAAGACAATTCCCAGGCGGCAGCCGCGGTGTCCCAGCATCGGGTTGGCTTCATGGAGCGATTGCACGCGTTCCCACAGGTGCTGCGGGCGCACCTTGAGCTTGCGCGCGAGCTTGCGCGTATCTTCCTCCGTGTGGGGAAGGAACTCGTGAAGGGGCGGATCTAGGGTACGAATGGTGACCGGGTAGCCATCCATTGCGGTGAGGATGCCCTCGAAATCTTTGCGCTGGAGCTTCAGCAGCTGATCCAGGCCGCCCTTGTAGAGCTTTCTGGGCTCGGCGATCTGCTTTTGCAGCTGTCTGCGGACCTGGAGCAGATCCTTGCGCCGCTTGGCAGAAATGCCGCGCTTGAGCTCTTCTGCGATGGCATCCAGACCCTTCTCGATCCGCTTGTAATCCAGGGAGCCGAGAATCATCTGGCGCATGAAGTCGATGCGGTTTCCCTCGAAGAACATATGCTCGGTGCGGCAGAGGCCGATCCCCTCGGCGCCGAAGCCGCGGGCCACCTTGGCATCGGTGGGCGTATCGGCGTTGGTGCGCACGCCAAGCCGGCGATATTTGTCGGCCCATTCCATTAATTGCTTGAAATCGCCTCCGAGTTCCGGATCGACCAGGGAGGCCTGGCCGAGGATCACACGCCCCGTAGTTCCGTCCACCGTGATCCAGTCGCCGCGGCGCACGCGGGTTCCGTCTACCGTGAACTCGTTTTTGGCATAATCGATGTTGAGCGCGCCGGCGCCCACGATGCAGGGCTTGCCCCAACCGCGCGCCACGACTGCCGCATGACTCGTTGGCCCGCCCGTGGAGGTCAGAATCCCCTGCGCCGCATCCATCCCGCGCACGTCCTCCGGGGAGGTCTCACTACGCACCAGAATGACCTTTTCCTTTCTTTCCGCCATTGCTTCGGCTTCCTCCGGTGTGAACACTACCTGGCCGAATGCGGCGCCCGGGCTGGCGTTGATGCCGGTCGTCAGGACGTTGAGCTTCGCCTTGGGATCGATCATCTTGTGCAGAAGCTGATCGAGATCGCTGGGCGGAACACGCAGGACGGCGGTTGGTTCGTCGATCAGCCCTTCCCGCGCCATATCCACGGCGATCTTCACGGCCGCAGGGCCGGTGCGCTTGCCGTTCCTGGTCTGCAGCATCCAGAGTTTGCCCCGCTCGACAGTGAATTCCATGTCCTGAATATCGCGGTAATGCCGTTCGAGCTTGTCGGCCACCGCCTCGAATTGCGCGTAAATCCCGGGCATCTCGTGCTTGAGCTCGCTGATGTGCTTGGGTGTGCGGATGCCGGCCACCACGTCCTCGCCCTGCGCGTTGGTGAGGTAGTCGCCGAAAAGTTCCTTGGCTCCCGTGGCGGGATTGCGCGTGAATGCCACGCCCGTGCCCGAGTCGTTCCCCATGTTGCCGAACACCATGGTCACAATGTTCACGGCCGTGCCCAGATCGTCAGGGATTCTCTCACGGTGCCGATAGGCCTTGGCGCGATCACCGTTCCAGGAGCGGAAAACCGCTTTGATCGCCAATTCGAGCTGCAGATGCGGGTCGGCAGGGAACTCGGATCCCGTTTCCTGACGGATGATCTTTTGGAACTCCTCACACACGCCCTTGAGATCGTTCGCCGTGAGATCGGTGTCCAGCCTGGCTCGCGCTTTGCGTTTGGCCTTTGACAGGGCCTGTTCAAACAACTCTGCATCGATGCCCAGGACAATCTTGCCCAGCATCTGGATGAAGCGTCGATAGGCGTCGAAGGCAAAACGCTCGTTGGAGGTCAAACGGGCAAGGCCCTGAAGGGTCCCCTCATTGAGGCCCAGGTTCAGGACGGTATCCATCATGCCGGGCATGGAGAACTTTGCGCCTGAACGCACCGAGATCAGGAGGGGATTGGAAGGGTCGCCGAATCTCTTGCCTGTGGCGGCTTCGACCTGAGCGAGGGCCGCAAGGACCTGAGCCCACATTTCTTCAGGAAACTTCTCGCCTGAAGCGAGGTAGGCGTTGCAGGCCTCAGTGGTAATCGTGAATCCCGGAGGCACCGGCAGCCCTGCGTTGGTCATCTCGGCCAGGCCCGCGCCTTTGCCTCCCAACAGGTCCTTCATGTCGCCGCGCCCGTCGGCTTTTCCGTCCGCAAAAATGAATACGTATTTATGAGTCATCCAAGGGTCTCCTGAATCGAAGTGAGGCTGTATGCCGCTCAGCAAAAGCCGGTCAATCCGGCTGTGAAATCTAACGGCGCCACAAACAAGACAATATTACGAAAACAAGCCTAATCGAATACTGGAAATGAGTGCCAAAAGTCAAGGCAACTATGGCGGCCCACTGCGGCGCAGACACTGCGGGCAAAAAACAGCCCCGAATGAAACGGAGAACACGAATGCGTTTGCTTACGGGAGTCCGGTTGATCCTGGGAGGAGCGCTGGCAGCCTATCTCGCAGCCCGGGGCCGCGAAACCATGGCGAACCATAGGCGCGACCCCAGGCTGTGAGTCAGCTTCTCGAATAGCCTACGGTTCTCATCGGCCCGAGCTCGTTTTACTCCAGCGCTTTATTTGCCGTTCTTCTGGATTATCTGTGCCTTCAACAATTCGAGTTCCTTCTCCAGGGACTGAACGCGGCGCTGCAAGTCAGGCAGTCTGGGAAAGGCGGTAACGCAGCGGCGCCAGACGCTGTTGTCGAATCCCGGAGACCCTGACAGCACCGAACCGGCTTTGATTTCACCGTGCACACCGCTTTGAGCGGTGATGACGGCACCATCGCCGACCTCCTGGTGCCCGGCAAAGCCCGCTTGCCCTCCGGCCTGAACGTTGCGTCCCAGCTTCGTGGAGCCCGCCAACCCGACTTGAGCGGCGAGCACCGAGTTCTCACCCACCTGCGAGCCATGACCGATCTGCACCAGATTGTCCAATTTGGCGCCTCTGCCGATTCTGGTCTCACCAACCGCAGCACGGTCAATGGTGGTATTGGCTCCGATCTCCACGTCGTCTTCGATGACCACGCGGCCCGTCTGGCGAATCTTATAATAGGTTCCGTCGCCCACCGGGGCGAAGCCAAATCCGTCGCAACCCAGTATGCTGCCGTTTTGAATTATCACTCGGTGACCGATCAGGCACTGTTCGCGCACCACAACCCCGGCGTGCAGGATCACATCATCGCCTATACACACTTCGGGATAGAGAACTACATGCGGGTGGAGAATGGCGCGGGCCCCGAGTTTGCAGCCGCTGCCGATGACAACCTGGGCGCCGATGCTCGCATCAGGACCGATCTTTACGTCGCCGGCGATGATGGCGGAAGGGTGGATGCCCGGTCCGGGCACGATCGGCGTGTGAAACAGTTCAAGAGCGCGCGCAAATGCGAGGTAGGGATTTGCTGTCCTTAAGCTCGGGATAGGAACCACCGGCTGATCGAGGCCCAGAATGATCGCCGAGGCTTTGGTGTCTTTTATGTGCCGGACATACTTCCGATTGGCGACAAAGGTAAGGTGCCCTGGCCCCGCATCTTCGATGCCGGCGACTCCCAGTATTTCAATATCGTTCTCGGCGTGCATCCGGCAGGCCAGCTTGCGGGCGATTTCCGATAGTTTCATAGTCTCACGAGTGATTCCTGGCAGCAGGTGAGTTGTTATGCGAGCGCACGAATTCCACGCGCGCTCCGATGCCTGTGTCGAGGAAAGTCATACAAATCAATGTATTGCCGCATTGCGCACCTATGGTAGTATAGGTGCTCCAGGCAGTCAAGAAACAGGCTGCGGATTGATGCCCATTCCAACCCAAAACGAGTCGACGCCAAGCAAGTCCGTGCAAGCACTCCCTGAAAAAGGTCGAAGCCTCGCCACAGCGGCAGGATCGATCAGTGTGGCGACCATGATCAGCCGCGTTCTGGCTATGGGACGCGAGATGGTCATGTCCAAATACTTCGGCGCCGGTTACTATACCGATGCGTTCAACGCCGCTTTTCGAGTTCCCAACCTCTTGCGCGACCTCTTTGCCGAAGGGGCTCTGAGTTCGGCTTTCGTTCCCACTTTCATCCGGTATATGACGGACAAGGGGGAGGCGGAAGCCTGGCTCCTCGCCAACAGGGTCATCAATGCTCTGGTCGTGGTTCTCGCCGGGATCACGCTGTTGTTCTACTTTGGGGCGTCATGGTTTGTTTATCTCCTTGCAGCACCATTTGCTTCCATCCCCGGTAAGTTCGAGTTGACGGTTCAGATGACGCGCATCATGTCGCCGTTTCTGTTGTGCGTCGCTCTTGCCGCTGCCGTCATGGGTATGCTCAACGCCAGCGGCAGGTTCTTCGTCCCGGCGCTCGCCCCCTCTGCGTTCAACGTTTGCGCGATCCTGGGAGGGATTTTTCTCCGTGAGCCCTTGCAGCAGGTCGGGATCGCTCCCGTGGTGTCCATGGCGATCGGAGCCTTGGTCGGAGGGGCAAGCCAGCTGTTTGTGCAGGTGCCTTCAGCCTATCGGATCGGATTTCACTACCGCCTCATTCTCGACTTCAAAGACCCAGGCGTCCGGCAGATAGCGATGCTTATGCTGCCGGCAATCGTCGGCTTGTCGGCTACTCAGATCAACATCGCCGTGGACACCCAACTGGCGGGACACTACGGCAATGGCCCGGTGTCCTATCTCAATTATGCATTTCGACTCATGCAACTTCCCATCGGGCTGTTCGGGGTCGCAATTGCCACCACGACGTTGGCGACGGTCTCCCTTCACGCCGCCCGGAATGACATCGAACGACTCAGGAACACCGTCTCGAGCAGCTTGCGCCTGGCGGCCTGTTTGACTTTTCCCGCTACCGCGGGATTGATCCTGTTCCGCCGCGAGGTGATCGAATTGCTGTATGAACGTGGGGCTTTTCTTCCAAGCGATACTGTGAAAACGAGCCAAGTACTGTTTCTTTACGCTTTGGCTCTGTTTGCTTATTCGGGGGTGAAGATACTCGTCCCGACTTTCTACGCTTTGAACGACACCAAGACCCCGGTGCGGTTGAGCGTAACGACGGTAGCAGTAAAAATCGCGGTCAACTTCCTTCTCATTATACCGATGGGATTTCTGGGGCTTGCGATGGCGACGGCGGTCGCATCCTGGCTCAACTTCGCACTGCTGTGCAGGAGCTTTCTAAAACGAACCGGCGCCCATTGGGGCTTGAGTGAGCTGGTCGCCTACATGCGCATAGCGGCCGCCTCGATCGTGATGGGCCTGGTCGCTCTCCTGGCTTTCCATGCCTGCCGGCAAGGGCTGCCGATGCACGGCACATGGGGGCTGATCCTGCATCTCGGCACAGCTATTGCCGTAGCCATGATCACCATTTTGCCTTTGCTGCGCCTGTTCAAGGTGGAGGAGGAACGTGACCTGTCCGCCATCGTGGTGCGGCTGGCAGGCAAGCTGTTATGAATCGCGACTGGTTGGCAGAATACGAGGTCTATCTGCGGGTCGAAAAGGGGCTGGCCCGGAATTCCATCACCGCCTATATGCATGACCTGAAAAAGCTCGAGGACTTCGCGGGCAACCGGAACACGCCGCTGGCCGGAATTACGCGCGATGACATCCTGCTTTGGAATGGGGTCCTGCGGCGCAGTGGACTCTCCGCTCGCTCCGTGGCACGAGCCATGAATGCGGTGCGCGGATTCTTCCGCTTCCTGGTGGGTGATCGGGCCATGGCTTCAGACCCGACGGAAAATCTCGAGTCCGCACATCCACTCAAGCCGCTGCCGCGTTTTTTATCCAAGGAGGAGGTCGAGCGCCTGTTGCGCGCGCCCGATGGGTCGGTTGCAAGAGGGAACCGCGATCGAGCCATGATCGAAGTGCTGTACGCATCCGGTCTGCGCGTCAGCGAACTCGTCAGCCTGAACATCACGCAGGTGAATCTACAGCTGGGAGTGCTCTCGTGCATGGGAAAGGGGAGCAAGGAACGGATCGTGCCCCTGGGCGCCGAGGCAATGCGGCGGGTGCAGGAATATCTGCGGAAAGCCCGGCCACTGCTGCTGAAACGGCGACAGAGCAATTTCCTGTTTGTAACGCGGCTGGGCTCGTGCATGACGCGCCAGGGATTCTGGAAGATTCTGCGTGCCTATGGCAGAGAAGCAGGAATTCGCAAGCCGCTGACACCTCACATGCTCAGGCACTCCTTTGCTACACACCTGCTGGAGAACGGGGCCGACCTACGTTCCGTCCAGGCAATGCTCGGGCATGCCGATATCTCAACGACCCAGATCTATACCCATGTCACCCGCGAACGCCTGCGGCAGATCTACCAGAAATTCCATCCCCGCGCATAGGTGCGACTTCGGACCTCGGGGCTAAAACTTGTTTTGGGAAAAACGTCGGAAGTCGGAAATCGGTTTCAAGTCTTTATGGTAAACAACAGGGCGAGGCCAGCCGCCCCAAACATCAGGTTGGGTGCCCAGGCGGCAAGCACGGGAGTGAGCAGACCATAAGCTCCCATCTGCTCGAAGATGCGAAAGATCCCCCAATAGGACATCGCGATTGCCACACTGGCCGTAATTCCGAAAAAGGCTCCCCGCTTTCCCATGAAAAAAGAGAAGGGGACACCGATCAGAGCCATGACGAAGCAGCTCAGCGGAAACGAGATTTTCATGTGAAGCTGAACCTGCAATTCTGTAGCGTTATAGCCGGATTGCTTGAGATAGTCAATGTAATCCTTTAATTCAAAATATGTCAGCTTCGCCGATTCTCTGGGCTCAAAAATCTCTTTCTTGAAATAGCTCGCCTTTTCGGGAAAAGCAAAATTCGCCTTGCTGATGGGTTGGAATCCCATGTGAGCCGGCTGAAAGTCCCGAACCCAGCCGTCTTCGAGGACCCAACTACCCTGTGCGTCGATGGTGGCTTGCCGGGCGTGGATTCGGCGCTTGATCGCCAGTTGATGAAGGTCGACTTCATAGACGTTAAGGCCGACAAAAACGTCCTTATTGGGGTCAAAGTAGTCGTAATTAAAAATACGATCGGAATCGTTGGACTCGCCAAAGATCCATTTGCGTGGCCGAGCGGTGGTCTGTGGTGGTCTTGCTTTGATCAGGTTCCTCAGTTCGTCCTGACGCTTGTTTGCGGAAGGGAGGACGTAGTCCTGCATGAAATAGACGCCGGCGCAAATAACGGCGGAGACCAGAATAACAGGGAGCGCGATCCGGTACAGGCTCCAGCCGCCGGCTTTCATCGCCGTCACCTCGGAGCCCTTTTCGAGAATTCCGAACAAGATCAGGATGGCCAGGAGCACCGCCATCGGAATGACCAGAAGGAGAATGTGCGGGGTCAGGAATGTGAAGTAGCGCACGACTATGGCTACGGCAATCTTGTGCCGGATGATCTCATCAAGAAGATCAAAAAGTGTGAGCACGACAAAGAGCGAGTAGCAAATCAGGATTGACCAGAAGAAGTAACCGAGAAATCCCTTATAAATATAAGAGTCAAGAACCTTCGGAAACCACTTGCGTGCGGTAGCGGCGGCGAAGCCATTGGATCTCTCGAAAGCGGGCCGTATTAATCTGAGATGCAATCTTCTGGCGAGGGCTTCCAGTCTGGGTTTCCAGCGCCAATTGGCAGCGCACTGGGCAAGCCAACCGTTTTGTTCGGCATTTATCAGCATGACGACTCCAATACCGAGCAAAATGATGTCGGCTCCCCAGAGACCGAGCCAGGGAGGCACCGTGTCAGTCTTGGCAAGCCTTATGCCGTTGAAAAACATTACGTAAAAAAGGAGCGCGAGCACCAGGCTAAGCACGGAGCCGGAGGTTCGGCCGCCTCCGCGCGTGCAGGCTCCCAAGGAGAGTCCGACGAAAGCAAAACCCAGGACCGAGCAGGGAAGTGCGAGCCGCTTATGGAGCTCGATCAGTTCGTCGCGACGTTGGGCAGAGTTGATCCCCTGAGAACCGCGCCACAGGTCGAGCGTGGATTGTTCGGGTGGATCCTTGGTCCGCTGCTGGTTAGCCCCCTCAGAACTGATTCCGCTATCACGATTTATCGGGATATCCGTCGCGGCAAACTCACTGATGTTGTCTTTGCTTGGATCCTGAGGATTGACCTCATAAACGGTGCCCCGCACCAGGTGCATCTGCAGACGCAACCCGGCGTTATCGCTTACCCAGGTCCCCTCGCGGGCCATCACGATTCTGGGGGTTTGCGGATCGGAGTTGTCGGCAAGAAAAACCCGATCCCAATGTTGCCGGTCAATGGAAAGATCGTCGAGATAAAACACGACATTGGGAAACTCGTTAAAAGCACGCGGTACGATCTGCGATGTTGCCTGCCGTATGCTGATAAGATCCTTTAAGCTGTCGAGGATATCGTTGGTCTCCGGCAGAACAATTACGGACATGATAGCAGTTGCCAATCCCACCAGCACTCCCAGTGCGACTACCGGTTGCAGCATCCGCCGTAGAGGAACTCCGCAAGCGCGCAGGGCGGTAACCTGATACTCGCCGGAGAGGCCGCTCAAACCGATCAAGGTGCCAATCAGAAATGACAGAGGCAAAGAGAAGATGAGTACGCCGGGAGCGACGGACCCGGCGATGATCAGGACAGCCTCAGGCGAGGCGTTCCGCGTAATCAGGAGTTCCGACAGCCGGCCAAGCTCCTGCATGAAGACGACAAAGGTCAGGACAGCCAATGCAATGAGGAAAGGCGGGACCATCGAGATATGCAGCAGCTTGTCGATCTTACGCATCGCGCGAAAGCCTAGCATAAGGGCAGATGCCAGTAAAGAATCCGTGGAACCAGCAAACCAGTGGATGCAACGAATCTAAAGAGTCAAACACTCAGCGAAAGGATCAAATTTAGGGATCCGGGTGTTGGAGGGAAGCGGCGCGGGCCCACGGGCAAGGATGTTCCGAGAACCCCGGCGCGCACCCGTTCAACTTCTGATAAGATATCTTATGTCAACTAGAAACTATGGTGCGATCGGGTCCTCGGACCCCAGGCCATCCTGGCAGAGGCCTCTTCCCTGCATCTGGATTCTCATGATAAACGGTTGAAATACTGGAGGTTGCAATAGGATAAGATGGATTTTATTTTGGAGATCGGGACCCTGCTCCCGCTCGATCTCTTATGGCTTGAGGGGGGTTCGCCATGAAAGAGCGGGCTGAGAGTGGGCCCCGGCAAGAGTTCCCTCACATTTTGTACTTCCCCAGATCTTCGGGATTGAGGTTCTCAAGCCATTGGCGAATTTCTTCAGGAGTACTGCGCTCTGCGGACAGTGTGGTTGAGGATGCACTTGCGGATTTTGAAATTACCTCATCGGTTACATAAATGGGAGAGTCGGTACGAAGTGCCAGTGCGATGGCATCGGAGGGGCGTGAATCAACGGTGACCGTCTTCCCCGCAACATCCAGAAAGATCAAGGCATAAAACGTATTGTCCTTGAGTTCAGTAACGACGATCTTGGTTACGTGCGCATCCAGGTGATTTAGGAGGCCCTTAATCAGGTCATGGGTCATGGGTCGGGGCGTATCTACTTTCTCGATTTGCAATGCGATGGCGTTAGCTTCGAAGATTCCGACCCAGATTGGAAGCAGCGTGTCGCTGGTGGTGTCCTGAAGCACAACGATCGGAGAGTTGGTCAACGGGTCCATCATCAGGCCTTTAATCTTAAACTCGATCTCTTTCATGCTGCCTCCGTCGTCACTGAACCCAGACACCCTTGAGACTGTGGGCACCGAAACCCGAGATTTCCACCTTCGCCATGCGACCCATGAGACTATTCGGGCCGTCGAAGTTTACGATCTTGTTGTTGCTCAAACGACCTGTGAGTTTGAAAGTGCTTCGGGCGCTGCCGTCGACCAGGACGTCGACAATCTGTCCCAGGTAGGCGGCGTTCTTGTTGTATTGAATCAGTTTCTGTTGCTCCTGCAAAGTCTTCAATCTCGCCCTCTTTTCCGCATCCGGGACGTCGTCGTGTAGCTCTAGAGCCGCGGTGTTGGGTCGGGGTGAGTACTTAAAGGAGAAAACACAATCATATTGTACCTCATCGAGTAATCGAAGAGTATGCCGAAAGTCCCCCTCCGTCTCACCTGGAAATCCTACTATGATATCGGTGGAAATGGCGATGGAACGGGGCGCCCGGCGAATTCTCGCCACCGTCTCGAGATATTTTCCCCTGGTATATCCCCGGCGCATGGCGCGCAGTATTTTCGTCGAACCGGACTGAACCGGAAGGTGCACCTGGCTACAAATCCGGGGGCACGTAACAATGGCGTCGATAAGGTCGTCGCTGAACTCATTCGGATGCGGGGAGGTAAAGCGGATGCGGGCGAGGCCCTCGATCCCCGACAACCGCCGCAGTAACCCGGCGAATGTCAGACGGGCTGGAGATGGATCCCGGTAGGCGTTCACCGTCTGTCCGAGGAGCACAATCTCGATGTAGCCCTCGGTCACAAGCTTCTCCACCTCCCGAATGATGTTGGCGCTCACCCGGTTGCGCTGCCTGCCTCTCGTGAATGGCACCACGCAGAAGCTGCAGCGCCGGTTGCACCCTTCGCTGATCGTAACGCCTGCTCGCCAGCGGCTCTCCCGCAGAACGTAGGCATTTTCGAGCGGCTCAGGATCATCATCCATGCGCAAGTCGATGGCGGGTCTCCGGGTTGCCTGCGCCCGGTCGACCAGATCGCCCATTACGTGGCCTTTCTGAGGACCGGCAAGAAGATTCACGAATGGCACTTTTTTTAGAACCCGCTCGCCTTCAAGCTGCGCCATGCATCCGACGACGCCAACGACGAGGTCCTGACGCTCATCTTTTATCTTCTTGATCTCACCTAAACGCGCGTAGACTTTCTGCACTGCTTTCTCGCGCACGCTGCAGGTGTTGAGAATGATGACATCCGCGGCGGCGGCATCGCCCGCCGGCTCCATGCCGCCGTGCTGCAGGTTGCCGGCTATTTTTTCGGAATCCAGTTCGTTCATCTGGCATCCGAATGTTTCGATGAAGAACTTCCTCGCCATACTTAAGCCCGCAGTTCCTTCCTGCTTCCTTTGGCTGCGTGGTCGAGCATTTCCCGGGCGTGGCGGCGTGTGGTTTCAGTGATCACTTCGCCCCCCATCATGCGCGCCAACTCTCCTGCCCGGGCTGCTTCGTCGAGACGCTCGACGGTCGTTTCGGTCCGTGCACCTATTGTTTCCTTGCGCACGCTAAAATGGTTCCGAGCATAAGCAGCGATCTGAGGCAGGTGTGTCACGCAGAGCACCTGGTTCTGAGACGACACTTCACGCAGCCTCCTTCCAACCACCTCGGCGACGCGTCCTCCGATTCCGGCATCGATCTCGTCGAATACCAGGGTCTTGCCTGTCTCGCCCCCGCCGCACAAAGCCTTGATGGAAAGCATGATGCGAGATAATTCCCCTCCGGAAGCGATTTTCGCCAGGGGTCTCATCTCCTCACCGGCATTGGGCGCCAACAGAAACTCTATCTGATCTACGCCATTGGGTCCACAGTGGGCAGGTATGCGTCCCTGCGTGGCCACACCGGACCTTTCCCTGGGCCGAAAGCGGACGCCGAGATCCATCCGTTCCATTGCCAGGGCGTGAAACTCCTTGCGAATCTCGCGTTCGAGTCGCGCCCCATCCTTATGCCGCTTTGAAGACAGATTCTCCGACAACGCTAGATAGTGCTTCAGGCCGGCATCAAGTTCTCCTGAGAGCCGGATCGAGATATCATTGGAAGAAACGAGTTCCTCCAGTCGCCTCTCGCACTGATCTGCAAAGGCAAGGACTTCTTCCATGGACTTCCCGTACTTGGCTGAAAGCCGATCCAGATCGGAGAGCCGTCGTTGGACCTGATCGAGTCGTTCCGGGCTGAAATCGATGTTCCCCGTGTAGTCACGCGCCAGGTAGGCCAAATCCTCCAGCCGGTAGACGCTTTCGCGCAGGGATTCCAGATGGGTATTCCAGCTGGAATCGAATTCTGCGAGTTGCTGCAGCACTCGGGTAAGACGGTCCACCTGGCCCGTGACCGAGTGCTCGCTCTCATATAACAGCGCGTAGGCCTCGTTTGCCAGGGCGAAGACCTTTTCCCGATTGGCAAGGACCGACCGTTCGTTCTCCAATTCTTGTTTCTCGCCCGGATGGATGGCTGCGCGGCGGATCTCGTCGACCTGAAAACGCAAGATGTCCAGGAGTCGCTGCCGCTCCTGCTCATCCATGGCCAGGGCATCCAGCCGCAACGCGATATCGCGCATCCGCCCGTACTGGTCGCGCAACTCGCGAGCCGCCGATTCATTTCCGCCGAACCGGTCGAGCCATTGCAGGTGTGCAGAGAGGTCGAGCAGTGCCTGATGATCCTGCTGGCCGTGAATGTCTGCCAGAATGCCGCCAATCGATCGGAGCAGCGTCAGTGTGGCCAGACTGTTGTTGATGAAGACGCGCCCGCGCCCGCTCGAGGAAATCTCGCGGCGAACCAGAATCGAGTCGTCATCCGCATCGATCCCGGCTTCGGTCAACTGCCCGGTCACAGACTTGTTGTCTGCCGAGAAAACGCCCTCCAGAACTGCGACATCACAGTTTGACCGCACCATTTCCTGAGAGGAACGGGCTCCAACCAGGAGCCCGAAGGCATCCACGATAATCGACTTGCCTGAGCCGGTCTCTCCGGTCAGCACAGTGAGGCCATCTCCGAACTCGATTTCAAGGTTCCGGATCAGCGCAAAATCCCTTATTCTCAAAAATCGGAGCATGAGCTTTTGCCTCCAGGAGTCCTGTTCTGACGGAGAACCCGTGCCGGTTTAGTCTAACACAGGTGAAGGGCCGCTGAGGCACCCGTTGGACCACCGGGAAATCGCCCGGCGGCTGTCTTCGTTCAGGTTAGATTCGATAGACAATTCAGGCGTGCGGCACGTCTAAAGACGAGGTACAAGCTGCGCCGCAGACAGTGGGAAAATGCCGGCGACGAATGGCACGGCGGTCGCAGCCGCATCCAGAGAATCTCAACGCAGGGGTGCACTGAGATTGCAAAACATCTACGATTCTTGCCCGCAGTGCCTGAGTCGCAGAGGTGCGAGAAGAGTGTTTGACTTCGCCTGTAAGCTATGGTATTTCTATATTTTATGGCCCTATTAATCCAGTTTTGATTAGGAGGAAGGGATTATTTTGCACTTCACCTGGACATTGGCATTTCAGGCGGGTGCGCCGGAGGCCGGAGGTTTCCTCGGCCAGGCCATTCCGACCCGCGAATTTGCATACGTTATTCTGCTTCTCCTGCTGCTCTTTTCCCTCGTCTCCTGGACCATCATGGTGCGGAAGTGGCTCACTTTTCGCCAGATTGAACGTCAAAGCCGCGGATTTGTCGCGATTTTCCGCAAGAGTTCACGTCTGAGCGAGGTAAGCCAGGCTTGTGAACACTATCGCGGAACTCCGTTGTCAGGCATTTTCACTGCGGGTTATCAAGAGTTAAATGCCCAGCTTCAAAGTTCGAAAACCAAGGATGTGCCCGGCAATCCCGGCCACCCGGTGTTGAGCGAAAGGAACCTGGCCGGCATCCAACGTTCGCTGCAGCGGGCGGCGTCAGCAGAACTCTCCGTCCTGGAGCGAAGCATGAGCTGGTTGGCTACCACGGCGTCGGTTACTCCGTTCATCGGGCTGCTCGGCACGGTAGTCGGCATCATCAGCGCTTTTAACGGACTGGGGCTCGAAAAGACGGCATCCATTCAGGCGGTGGCCCCGGGGATCGCCGATGCTCTGTTCGCGACGGCAGCCGGCTTGTTTGCCGCGATCCCGGCAGTGATCGGCTACAATCAGTTTGTGCACCGGATCAAGAACGTCGCCTCCGAGATGGACGATTTCTCGACTGAACTTCTGAACCTGGTCGAGAGGAGTTTCAGCTAATGGCTTTCACGACGCAGCAGGGCAGAACGGCTACTTCCCTGTCGGAGATCAACGTCACACCGCTCGTGGATGTCATGCTCGTCCTGCTCGTCATTTTCATGGTTACCGCACCGATCCTCCAGACCGGGATCGACGTCCAGTTGCCGGAAACCAAAGCTGCCACGGACACGAATCCTGCGGACAATGTTGTGCTTTCAATCAGCAAAGAAACTCTTCTCTATTACGGCTCGGATTTGATCACCCTCGCGGCCCTGCCGGAGCGCCTCAAGAAGGACAGGAAGGGACCCAAGGATCCGATCTATCTGAGAGCGGACGTGGCTGTGAAGTGGGCGTCGATTGTGTCGGTGATCGACACGGTGCGCAGCGCCGGCTTCAGCGAAATCAAGCTGGTCACCAAGCCTTACCAGTCGCCCAAGAAATAGTCGTGCACCCATGACCCATACGCCGCCGCGAGGAACCCTGCTGGAGTTGCCGCTCATCGAGGAGCGGTATGGGCGGGCATTTCTCACGTCGGTCGCCTTTCACGGTCTTTTGCTGATTTTCTTTTTGGTCGCGCCATTTATCATGCCAAAGGCATCGCCGATCCGAATCGGGACTGGTCCGGGCGGAGGAAGCGGGAGCGAATCCTACACCGTGGGTATTGCGGACGACCTGGGTGGAGGGGCGGGGCTGATCAAACCGGCGACGACCCCTCAGCCTCCCGTGCTGCCGGTGGAAAAGCCAGCCAAAAAAGAAGTCAAGAAAGAAGATACCAATGTAAAGGCGGTGCCCCTGCCCGATGCGGCGACTGCCAGGAAAAAGGCCGCCAAACCCGTGCCCGCGGCGGCTTCAAACCAAATCCCGGTTGCAGACGCGAAGGGGGCGGGAGGCGCCGGCGGAGTCGCCGGCGGTTCCGGTGGCGGCATCGGCAGCGGCGTTGGAGTCTCGATCGGGGCCGGATCGGGCGGAGTGGGGGATTCCTGGTACGCTCGCGTCGTGGAACAGCGAATCGGCGCCAACTGGAGCAAGCCTGTCGGCCCGCAGCAGCGCATTGAAATCGTCTACAGCTTCATAGTCGGCAGCGACGGGCGCATTGACATTGACAAGATCACGCTCGAGAAGTCCTCAGGCAACGATGCGCTGGATCTCACTGCCAAGCGCGCAATCTACGCTTCGAATCCGCTCGCGCAACCGCCTCCGGAATTGCGCGGCAGGCCTTTGCAGTTTGTATGCCAGTTTGTTTATCCTCCGGATAAGAAGTGATCATTCATGTCTAAGGAGTGAGATGCTCGCCAGAAAACTGCTGTTGCCGGCGTTATTACTGTTGATTTCACTGCCCTCACTCGGTGTGCAGGATAAGCCGCAGATCGTGATCCGCCCCGCACCGCAGGAAGAGATGATCCTGGCCTTGCCTGATGTGCAACCTCTCAGGTCCGAGCAGGCGGCCGCCCTGGCTCCGGCTCTGAAGACCCTGAACGAGGTGCTCTGGGACGACCTGAAATTTTCGGGATTTTTCACCCTGGCCGGCAAGAGCTTCTATCCACCCCAAGCGATTCTGCGCGAGGCGGATATCAACTACGATGCCTGGGGTGCGCTCCCCTTCAGAGTGAGCTTTCTGTCAGCCGGCACGCTCCAACTCGACGGCGGCGTTCTGATGGCGGAGTTGAACATTTATGACATGAAGCAGCAGCTGAGAAGTTTCGGCAAGCGCTTCACCGGCGACATCGATCAGGCGCGCTCGATCGCTCATCTCTGGGCCGACGAGATCGTCAACAGGCTGACTGCCGGAGCGTCGCGCGGGATTGCGTCCACGAGGATCGCCTACTCATCACGCCGCGGGGGGGCGAAAGAGATATATGTGATGGATTATGATGGCAACGACCAGCGCCCGTTCACGCGCAATGGATCGCTGAACCTGTTCCCCTCGTGGGCCCCTGACAGCTCGAAGCTCGCCTTTATCAGCTACAAGACGGGAAAACCCGAGATCAACATCTATTCGTATCTGGACGGCTCGCGCCTTCCCTTCCCGGTATTCAACTCCTTGACCGCCAATCCCAAGATCTCGCCCGACGGCAGTCGACTGGTTTTCACAATGACGGACCCCAGAGGCAACATCGACATCTACGTTTCGAAGCTGGATGGCACCGACCGGCGGAATCTCACAAACAGCCCTGCGATCAACTCCACTCCCACGTGGTCTCCCTCCGGCAGCCAGATCGCTTTTATTTCAAACCGTGACAGCACGCCCCAGATCTATATCTGCGATACGGATGGTGCGAATGTCAGACGCATCGTGAAGGAAGGGGGTGAAGCGGATTGGCCCGCATGGTCCCCCGACGGGCGCTGGATTGCATTCCACTGGAAGCCGCGCATGGCAGAGAGCTTTGACATCTATATCGCAGAGGTCAGCACCGGACAGATTCGCCAGCTTACAAGCGATTCGGGAAGCAACGAGTGTCCGTCCTGGGCGCCGGACGGGCGGCACCTGGCGTTTCAATCCAATCGCACCGGCAGCGACCAGATCTTCATCATGCTTGCCGATACCAACAATCCCGAGCTGCGCATGGTAACCAGTCAGGGCGCAAACACCTGCCCGGCATGGGGCGGATACCTGCGGAAAAACTGAGAGGCAGCGGAAGATTGGCGTTTTTTCCGGACACGCCGAAGCGTATGCTATAGGAGATTTTGATTTTACGGGATGACCAGTGACCGCGCAACCACACGATATTGATGACCAATTCAGGACAACGAAGGAGGCCCATTTCATGAGAAAATCTCTGTACCCGCTAGCCGTCATTGCTCTCCTGCTGGTAGGCATAGCCGTTACGGGGACCGGATGTGGAGGAAGGAAGGCTGGACCTACGCCTGCGGGCGCGACCACGCCGCCGCCCGCGGTCGAGCCGACCCCTGCGCCGCCGGCGCCAACGATCACCCTGACCGCATCGCCGGCAGCAATTGTGAAGGGACAGACCGCAACGCTGTCCTGGCGCACCAGTAACGCAACCGAGGTCACGATCGATGGCGGTATCGGGACTGTAGAGGGTTCCGGCAGCCGCACGGTGTCGCCTTCTGCTTCAACGACGTATCGGGCCCGGGCAACGGGCCCGGGCGGTGTAGCCGACGCAGAGGTGCGCCTGACTGTAAGTGCTGAGGAGCCGGGAGTCATCGTCCCGACGGAGCGCCGGGTGAGCGACAGTGAGCTTTTCACTGAAAGAGTCAAGGACGCTTTCTTCGATTACGACAAATACGACATCCGTGACGACGCGCGCGAGGCATTGCTTCAGGATGTGCAGCTCCTGAAGGAACGCTCCAACATCCGTATCACGATCGAAGGTCACTGCGACGAGCGAGGCTCCGAAGCCTACAACCTCGCCTTGGGCGACAAACGTGCCAATGCGGCCAGGGATTTTCTCATAGCGCAAGGCATCAGTGCGGCCCGCATCGACACAATCAGCTACGGCGAGGAAAAGCCTTTCGCTCCGGGCCACGATGAGGAAGCCTGGAAGCAGAACCGGCGGGCTCACCTCGTCATGCGTTGAGTTTTCATCTTGCGAATTGGAAGTCAGCCGGAGGGCGAGGCACGACATCGAACTCCGGCCTTTTCTTGTCCGGCTGATTGAAGCCTGCCAACGCCTATGAAATAATGCATGTAAACCTTCACGGGAGAAAACCCCATGAAACGAATCCCTTATCTTGTAGTCATGGTTTTGCTCGGGGTCGCTTCGACGGCCCAGGCTGGTGTCAAAGAGGAGTTGGTCCGCCTTCAGACGGACGTGCTTGCGCTCAAGAATCAGATACTTCTGATCGAGAAGACCTTCAACGAGCGCACCGACGGCATCCGGAGCCTGGTGGTGCAGCTCAACGACCAGGTGGGAAAGACATCCCTGGTTCTCGGAAGGATATTGAATGCGCTGGAAACACAGTCCTCCGGCGATACCACCACGCTGCAGGCCGTGCTGAAAGAGGTCAAGGAGTTATCGAACAAGATGGATGAGACGAACACGCGCATGTCCGCGCTGGCACAGCAGATTGCCGACATGAAGGTGCAGTCGAAGCCGGTCGCGCAACGCGCCTTTCAGGCCGCCGCAGATAATCCCGACGCGCTCGCAATTTCCGCGGACCAGATTTACAGCGAGGCTTATAACGACCTCGTCCAGGGCAACCTTGACCTGGCAATCCAGGGTTTCAATGCCTTTCTCAAGAGTTTTCCCACCAACGATAAAGCGGACGATGCGCAGTACAACATAGGAGAAGCCTTCTACAACGACAACAAATATCCGCAAGCGATCGCGGCATTCACCAAGGTCGTGACGGATTATGCGGGGGGAGGCAAGGTGGCCTCCGCCCTCTTCAAGAGGGGCAAGTCGGAATTGGCGCTGCGGCAGAAGGACGCCGCGGTTGCGGACTTCAGAACCCTGGTCGACAAGTTCTCAACCGCGCCCGAAGCCAGCCTTGCACGGGCCGAATTGCAGAAACTGGGGATCGATCCGTCCAAGCCGGGTAAAACGGTCATCAAGAAACGCGGAGAAGGAATCGCACACTGAAAGGGAGATCGTATGAGCTCGTTGAACAAGGTCATGCTTATCGGCCGCCTCGGCAAGGACCCGGAGATTCGCTATACGCCCGATGGGGCTCCGGTGGCCAACTTCAGTCTGGCCACCGGTGAATTCTGGACGGATAAGAGCGGGACGCGCCAGGAGCGGACCGAGTGGCACAATATTGTTGCCTGGAATAAACTGGCCGACCTGAGCAAGCGCTATCTGGCCAAGGGACGCCAGGTCTATATCGAAGGGCGTCTCCGCACGCGCGAGTGGGACGACAAGGACGGAAACAAACGCCGCACCACGGAGGTTGTCGCGAATCAGATGGTGCTGTTGGGAAGCCGCCCCGAAGGAATGGAAGCCGGCACCGCCCCCATGCAGCGAAGCGCACCCGGACCCGAGCCCGGGATGGCGCCATCCCCTGGTCCGGCGGATGTGGAAATCACCGACGACGACATTCCATTCTGAGCGCACCGCAATCGGGAATCTCGAAACACATGAAAACCTTATTCGTGTGTTTCGGGGTTCCCTGCGGAGAAGCCGCACATTTTCCCCACTCCCCACCACGCCGCGATCTCATCACCGGGGATGCCGGCTCGCGCGTGCTAGAAGGAAGCGGCGCAGCGATGACTCATAGCCTGCACCGGTGCTGAGCTCGACCCACTCCGCTCCGTTGCCGCGCAGCAGGTGCAGGAGCGCTGCCCTCCTTTCGCCGGCGCTGCGCTCATATTCCCGGCGCACAGCGTTGCTGCCGCTGTTGATCACCATCACCTGGCCTGTTTCGGGGTGCCTGACGCGAATGCGCCCGACGGCCGGCAGCACCCATTCTCGGGGGTCCAACGCCAGTATGAAGACCATTTCATGCTTGCGGCCGGCAGCTGAGAAACTGCGGCTCGCCTGCAAAGGCGCCTGAAAGTCCGTCAGGAACACCATCAGGCTCCGGGGCACGCCCGGAGAATTGACGAAGTTCCAGACAGGATCCAGGCCGGGAGCTGCCCCGCCGGGCGTGATCGATACCAGTTCGCGAATCAGGCGCGCCGCATGATTCCAGCCTTTGGCTGCAGGAACGAACAACTCCACGCCTGCCCGAACCAAAGCCAGGCTCACCCGGTCCCTGGCAAAAAATCCTGACAACACCAGCAGCGCGCCGACCTCGAGCAGGAGGTCGAACTTCGTGCGCTGCACGCTCCCGAACGCCAGGGAACCGGACGTGTCGAGTATCAACAGGACATTGCGTTCACGCTCTTCCACCATGCGCTTTACATAAAGCGACTGATGGCGTGCCGACACATTCCAGTCGATGAGGCGTACCTCATCCCCTTCCGCATACTCACGCACTTCAGCAAATTCCATTCCCTGGCCGCGAAAGGCGCTGCGATAAAGGCCCGCATATTGAGAGCGGGCCAGGAACCGGCTCTTCAGCTCGAGTCGTCGCGCGCGGGCAAGCAAAGTGTCGAAATCCATAAGTGCTACCAGGATCTCAACGCAGAAGCCGCAAAGATCGCAAAGAATATCCGCTCAGATCTAAAAAGGCTGCCGATAATCGCCGGATGTGTTCTGCGCCCCTCTGCATTGAGGTTCTTAGCCCCAATACTGTTCACTTAACAAACGAACTGTGGTATCCTGTGGTAAATTTTCACAGGAGGACCGCATATGGCACGTACCGTTGCTGAGCTTCCAAGCGGCTCCCGCATTACGGATTACATCAGTCTGGGCGT